>CAYHSI010000109.1:0-6928 GCA_964359225.1 uncultured Anaerolineaceae bacterium | reverse complement strand
CGCGCTGCTGGCACTCTCGCTCGTCTATGTTCCGAGACCACTGGAGACCGAAGCCGGCAAGGCCGGGAAGGGCAGCCTCTGGAAGGAGGCCGGCTACGGCTTTCGCTACATCCTGGATCGGCCCAGTCTGCTTGGGCTGCTCATGGTCTTCTTCGTCATCAACTTTACCGGCTCCTTTGGGTTTATCCTCCTGGCTCCGATGATCCTGGCCCGCTCTGGGAACCAGGAACTCGTCCTTGGCAGCGCGCAGTCCATGTTCGGGATTGGCGGGGTGGTCGGGGGGCTGCTGCTCAGCCTATGGGGAGGTCCTAAGCCGCGGATTCACGGGGTCCTGCTGGGCCTGGCACTAGCCAGCCTGCTGGGGGAGGGCACTCTGGGGCTTGGCCGCGGGCCGGCGGTTTGGGCCGCCGGCGCTTTCTTCATATCATTCTTTATCCCGATCATTAATGGAAGCAGCCAGGCCATCTGGCAGGCAAAAGTCGCGCCAGACGTGCAGGGGCGGGTATTCTCCGTCCGCCGGCTGATTGCTCAGGTCACTGCCCCGGTTGCGATCCTGCTGGCCGGACCGCTGGCCGATCGGGTGTTCGAGCCAGGGTTGAGACCCGGTGGCGCGCTGGCCGAATCTTTCGGTTGGTTGGTCGGGAACGAGGCAGGCTCCGGGATGGCGCTGATCTTCTTGGTCACCGCCGTGCTGGGTGCGGCGGCTGCCCTGGCCGGTTATCTGGTTCCAATCGTGCGCAATATCGAAATCCTACTTCCGGATCACGAGCTGATTGCAGCCCCTACGGGAGGTGTGACGTGAACGAACCGAGAGCGGTTACTTTGCAGCCGAAGCTGATGTGGGACAGCGGTACGGCCTATGACTTCTTTGTAAGCCTCAAAGTCCTGCATGAACCAACCGCGTTTGGTCTGCGGGCGGCCTGGGCGGCCGGGATGCGATCTCGGCTGCCGGCTGAGGCCCGCGAGACGCTCGAGCAGCTTCACCAGCTGAAATTCTGCACCCTGCCTTTTCACTGGGTCCACCGGCTGCCGGCACCGAAAGACAGCCAGGCAGTGCTGAGAGCGCTGGCCGATCTGGCGCCGGAAGATCGATTGCCCGAGTTCGGGAAGGATCCAGAAATCCCGATCGAGGTCGCGGCGGTCCTGAGCGAAGTAGAAGCCAATGAGGTTTGGGACGATGAGCAAGTTGGCGACATTTTGGGCGCCTTCAAGGACAAGCCGGAGGACGAGTGCCCGAGCCGGGAGTCGGTCGAGCTGATGCTGGAGTGGTGGGCCAGACGCGGGGAATTCGGCGAGCGCCTACTTAGCGCCCTGCGAGCCTACCACGAGGTCTTCTTCGCCGAGGAAGAAAACCGGATCCGGCCCGCCCTCCAGCGGGCGCTGGAACAGGCTCATCAGCGGGCCTCTCAGGTTTCCGTGCTAGACCTGCTGGAAGAACTCTCCCAGGGGGTACGCCTGGAAGAGGGTTTTGAGACTCCGGAACTGGTGCTGGCTCCTTCTTATTGGGGGACACCCCTGATCATTTACGGCAAGGTCGCCAAAGACCAGACGATCATTCTGTTTGGTGCGAGACCGGCAGAGGCCTCCCTGGTGCCCGGCGAGGTCGTGCCCGACGCGCTGCTGCGAACTCTAAAAGCCCTCTCGGATCCAACTCGCCTGCGCATCTTGCGCTACATCTCGGAGGAGCCGCTCACACCCTCCCAACTTTCCAATCGCTTGCGCCTGCGCTCGTCCACCGTGGTTCATCACCTCGACCTGCTCCGGCTGGCCACCCTGGTTCAGTTCAGCATCGCGGGCCATGGGGTTGAGCGCCGCTACTCCGCCCGCCCGGAAGTGGTTACGGCCATCTTTGCAAACTTGGAAGCCTTCCTTGGCCAGGGGGAATCCATCGAGGCCCAGCCGATCCCGGCGGAAGCAGAGACCGCCGCCTAGGCCGGGGCGGGGCTTGGAGCGCCGAGGGTTTCCACTTCGGCGTCCAGCTGCCGCCTGAACTGTTGGGTGTAGAGCCGGTAGTAATGGCCTCTATTCCGGAGCAGTTCGGCATGGCTGCCCATTTCGGCGATCCGCCCGTTTTGGATCAAGACGATCCGATCGGCGCGCTTGATGGTAGACAGACGATGGGCGATGACAAAACTGGTTCTCCCCTCCATTAGCGCTTCAATCCCGTGCTGGATGCGGGCCTCGGTCAGGGTGTCCACCGAGCTGGTCGCTTCGTCCATGATGAAGACTTCCGGATCAGCCAAGACCGCCCGCGCCAGGCTGATCAGCTGCTTCTGACCCACCGAGAGCAGGCCTCCGCCCTCCCCAACCTCCGTCTGGTAACCGTCTTTCATTTCCACAATGAAATCGTGGGCGTTGGCAATCTTGGCCGCTCGCTCGACCTGCTCCTGACCGGCGTCCAGCTGACCATAACGGATGTTCGCCAGGATACTGCCAGTAAACAGATGGGGAGTTTGCAGCACCATCCCCAGTCGGGAATGAATCGCCTTTAAGGAGAGGTCGGTGTAGTCATGCTCTCCGATCCGGATGGTGCCGGCCTTCGGTTCGTAGAAGCGGGCCAGCAGGTTGACGATCGTGCTCTTGCCGGCCCCGGTCGGTCCCACCAGCGCGATGGTCTCGCCCCGCCTCACGTGCAAATTGAAATCCTTGAGCACCGGGCTCTGCTCGTCGTACCAGAAATCAACATGCTCAAAGACGATATCGCCTAAGATCGTACCGGGGTCGAAGGCCCCCGGCCGATCCACGATCTCGGGAAGCGAGTCCATCAATGAGAAGACCCGCTCAGCCGAGGCGACTGCATGCTGCATTTCCGCGAATACCCGGGCCATTTCCTGGATGGGCCAGAGCATGAAGGTGATGTAGGACACGAAGGCCTGAATTCCACCCAGGGTCATCCCCCCGAGCTGAAACTGAATGCCTCCATACCAGGCGACACTGCCCACTGCGAAGGCGCTGATCAGTTGAACGACGGGGAGGAACAGCGCCGACAACCAGGCCGCCCGGAAGGAGGAGCGGTACATCCCACCGGTCAGCTCACCAAACTCGAGCAGATTCTGCTGCTCGCGGCCGAGGGCTTTGGTGACCCGCACCCCGGCGATGCTCTCGGCGAAAGTGCCGGTGAGCTTGGAGTTGATTTTGCGCAGATTGCGGAACTCGGCCAGGATCCGCTTCTGGAACTGGATGGCTGCGATCACGATCAGCGGAACCGCGGCCAGGACGATTAGCGCCATCCGCGAGTTGATGATCAACATGAAGATCACCGCGGTCGCGGTGTTCATAATGCCCCAACTGACATCCAACAGCCCCCAAGTCAACAACTCGGCTACCCGATCGGTGTCGGAGGTGACCCGCGAGATGATCCACCCGACCGGGGTGCGATCAAAGTAGCTGAGCGACAGCTTCTGTAGGTGGCTGAACAGGGTGCGGCGCAGGTCGTACCGGATCCGCTCTCCCAGCACACCGGCCAGGTAGATGAAAATGAACACGCCGATGGCCTGGATGAAGATCAGCCCGGAATAGAGCTTGATCCAGTCCTGCAGCGCGGTCCGATCGTTGGCTAGGATGCCCTGGTCTACGATCTCCTTGCTGATATAGGTGAACGCCGAATCGAGCGCCGACACCAGCGCGATCGTCAACAGGAAACCGACCAGCCGGCGCCAATGGGGCCGAGTCTGGGCGAGCATTCGCCGGAAAGTTTTCCCACTGAAGTTGGTGCTGAACTCTTCTTCTTCGAATCCGAAATCAGACACTTGCCAGTTCCCTTTCCAATTCCACTTCAATTCGAGTCTGGGCTGCGTGGATCTGCCGGTACAGCCCTTCTTCGGCGACCAGGTCGGCGTGATGGCCGCGCTGCACGATCCGGCCGCCCTGGAGCACCAAGATCAGGTCGGCGATCATCAGACTCTGGACCCGATGGGCGATGATGAAAGTGGTGCGGCCTTGCATCAGCCGCTCCAACGCTGAGCGGATCAGGGCCTCGGTCTCCGTGTCTACCGAGGAAGTCGAGTCGTCCAAGATCAGAATCCGCGGGTCAATCAGCAGGGTGCGGGCAATCGCCACTCGCTGCTTCTGCCCTCCGGATAGGGTTACCCCTCGCTCACCAACCAGGGTGTCGTAGCCGTCGGGAAAGGCCAGGATCCCTTCGTGGATGGCAGCCGCCCGGGCGGCGGCCTCGATCTCGGTTGGGCTGACCTTCCGCCACATCCCGTAGGCGATGTTTTCACCGATCGTCCGCGAGAACAGGAACGGTTCTTGTTCCACGATTCCCACATGCTGCCGCAAGAATCGCCGCGGGTAGGCCTTGAGCTCGACCCCGTCCAGCAACAGACTGCCACTGGTATAGTCGTAGAACCGCGGCAGCAGGTTGACCAGGCTGGTCTTGCCAGAACCGGTCGGGCCGAGCAGCGCGACCACCTGCCCAGGGAGGACGTGCAAGTTGATGTCCTCCAAGACTTCACCGCCGCCGTCCGGGTACGCAAAACCGACCCCCTCGAAAACTAACTCTCCCTTGGGCGGCCCGCTTGGACGGTAGCTGCCCTCGTCCAGCGGCTCGCGTTCTTCGCGGATGATCTCCGCCACTCGACCGTAGGAACCCAATCCGCTGGACATGTCGACCACCAACCGACCCAGGTTGCGGATCGGCCAGATGATCCAAATGATCAGGCCGGAGTAGGCCAGGTAGGTCCCGATGCTAATCCGGCCATCCATCACCATCAGGGCGCCGAGGCTGAGCCCAAAGAGCGTCTGCAGGCCGGAGAGAATGTCGGAGATCGGCCAGTGCAGCGAGTGCATGATGAGCAGGCGTCGGCCGCGCCGGAACTTTTCCCAGTTTTCAGTGTCGAACTTGCTGCGCTCAAACTCCTGGCGGGCGAAGGCCTTCACCACCCGCACCCCGGCCAGGTTCTCCTGGAGGGCGGCCGAGAGTACGGCCTCTTGTTCCTGGTAGTCCTCGTAGGCCTTGGAGATTCGGCGGAAGAACCAGTAAGACATCGTGACGGTGACCGGCACCACGACCACCGAAAGCAATGCCAGCTGGGCGTCCAGCTGAATCAAGACGGCCAGATTGACCAGGAACATCAGCAGGATCCGGCCGGCGTTGATCGCCTGATCGGCAAAGAATCGGCGAATCGCATCGACGTCCGAGGTAGAACGCTGAATCAGCTCCCCGCTGCGAGCCTGGGCGTGGTAGGCGAACGAGAGCCGCTGTAAGTGGTCGAACAGATACTCCCGCAAGCGCTTAGTGATCCCTTCCGCCGAGCGGGCCGCCAGCCGGCCGCTGAGGTAGGTAAGGCCGCCTTGCACCAGTGCCAGGCCGATGAAGCCGGCCGCCACCCAGGGTAGCCCGCGGCGCAAGTCCTCTCGCAGCAGCACAACGTCTACGAAGTGTCCCACCAGCAGGTAGCTGGCGGCGCGTGCCAGCGCGGCGAGCCCGATCCCGAGGGTCGAGAGCAGCAGCAACCGGCGGAAGCCGTCAGCCAGCCGCCACAGTCCCACCAGACGGCGGGTTGCCAGGCTGTCCCGAAGATCTCTTGTAGCACCTTCAGCAGTCATGCGATCCAAACTCGATTCGGCCCGCGGGCGGGCATCGTGAGCCGAGGTCCAAATGCGACCTTCGTCTCTGGCTTAGGGTCCACCGCGCAGGCTCTCGCGGCGGATTCGGTTGAATCCTTACAGTGGAGAGGAAAGCTGGTTCGAGCTAGGCTTCCCGGCGAGAGGGGTAACGCGAATGGTAAATGTCAATGAAACATGGCACCCCACGATTTTACCATTGGTTGTCAAGTAGACTGCGACTGAAGTCAGTCCAGGCCCGATCGTTCCAGTACCCAGGCGACCGCGCCCATCAACCCGACGTCTTTGCCGAGCGCGGCGGGTTGGATCTCAACCCCGCGAAAGACTGGGGACATCACTCGGTCGTGCACCGTCTGCCGAATGGGTTCGAAGAGTAGCTCCCCGGCCTGGCTGACCCCTCCGCCAAGCAGGATCCGCTGAGGCTCCAGGATGTGGATCAAATTCACCAGTCCCAGGCCGATGTAGGTCGCAGCCTCCGTCAGAACCTCGAGCGCCAGTTCATCTCCATGCCGGGCTGCGTCGGTCACCGACTTCCCGGTCAACTCATTGCCGGCCTCGCGGGAGTGGTCGATGGTCGAAGTTGCGCCGGCTTGTAGTCGTTGCTTGGCCTGGCGGGCGATGCTCGGCCCGGAGGCCAGCGCCTCCAAGTGGCCGGGCTGGCCGCAAGCGCAGAGCGGCCCATCCGGCACGAGGGTCTGGTGGCCAATCTCGGCCGCGTAGCCGTGCGCTCCAAGCAGCAGCTTTCCATCGCTAATGATCCCGCCGCCGACCCCGGTGCCGATGCTCATGTAGATCAATTCCTCCAGGCCTCGGCCCGCCCCGAACCGCAGCTCGCCAAAGGCTGCCAAGTTACCATCGTTGCCGGCGTAGCTCGGGATTTGGAATCGGTCCTGGATCCGTTCCCCGAGTGAAAACTCTTTCATTCCAGGTAGATTGGGCGGATCGTGCAGTCGTCCTAGCTCGTCGATCGGGCCGGGCGCGCCAATCGCGATCCCCAACACTTCGCTGGGATCCGTTCCTTCGCAGGCCTGCTGAATCATCTGAAAGATTCGACCGAGGATCGCCTCGGAATCTTCCTGCGCCAAAGTCTGAATCTCAGCCCGGGCTACCTTTCGGCCCTCAAGATCGGTCCGAATGGCCCGGATCAGAGTGCCACCCAGGTCAGCACCGATTACCCAACGCGTCATGTCGCTCTCCTGACCGAGCCGGCTATAGGCAATCCTAACAACCCGCCATCCGGGCGGCAATAGCTGGCCGGCGCGGCGGGCGTGCTAGCTGCGGTGTAAGATACCTGCGAGTGGGCTCAGGTTCTGGCCCGCGAGCCCGGAAGCTTCCGTACCGATGGATACGCAGGAATGGC
>CAYHSI010000108.1:0-6943 GCA_964359225.1 uncultured Anaerolineaceae bacterium | reverse complement strand
AAGACTTCATGTTGAGCCGCGAAGCCGCGCTCTGCAGCCCTGAGACGATCGACTTCTATCGTCAGCCCTTTTCTGGAACTCACGAACGAGAATGAGCCCTCGAATCGCTCGGTCCGAGGATTTCTCGCGATCGTCGCCCAGCGAAACGTGTCCTCCGTCACCGTCCACGCCCGAGCGGTTCGGGACATTGTCCGGTTCGCCAATGACGGGGAGGGAGCTCGACAAGGACGACTGGCGGATAAGACCGATGACGGATGCGCGTAATGAAACCGGGTTATGATAACGATTGTCATCCAGTTCCGAACGCTCGGTGGCTGTACCGTGGTTCTGGCATCGGATATTTCTCTCCATACTCTGATAGGACGGACACCAAACTGAATCTTCGTGTTGTGATCGTTTCACTGACGATCCTCAGTGTCACAATTGGATGTACCGGCCAGAAGACCGCAACCCTGGCGGCTACGTCGACGCCTGATGAATCCCTGGCTGAGACGGCAACGCCTAGTACAACCCAAGGAGCACCGACCGCCAACGGCCGCACATCGACAGCCGCAACTGGACAACCCCAGGAGGACTATGGTGGCCCTGTCATCATGCTCCTGGCCACAGGAGGTCAGAGGCAGACGGGAGGGTTGGGGATCTACTGTGTTGCCTCCCCTGCGACCGGTTATTGTGTCGACAGACCCATCACTCTGCCTGCGGATCCTATCGTTCTAAAGGCGAATCAAGAAGCGGCATTCCGCACCATTGGCGACTTCAATCCTGTGAGGTTGACACTCTACTTTTTCCAGGACGGAGCCAATTTTTCGGTAAGCGGAGGTGACGAGTGGGTCTGGGCCTTCGATTTGTCGCGAGACGCTTTTGATGCCCTGCGCAAAGAAAACCTGGATTTGGCTACAGAAACAACCTTCACTCCGCGACTTGAGCCGGGGGAATATGTGCTCATTCTGAATGGCTTGTGGTCGCAGGAGGAACGAAGCTTCGATGTGACCTACGGATTCACCGTCTCGGTCAGTGACTCTTGACCGATGCGTTTTGGGACTTGGCATTTTGAGTTGGCCAGAGCCAAGGTGTGGTTTCATGCGTACGAGTTACGCCTCGGAGCCAGGTAGGCAATCCGCAGTTAGCCAGTGCGCAACAGTGTCTCGAACGCCCTAATACCTAGTTCCTTCGAATTACTCGAAACGAGTAGGAGAACATGAAAATAATGACTTCAAAATTCGTGAAGCCAGCCGGCAATCTAATTGCGCTGGCGCTGCTCCTGACAGCCGAGCACATAACTGTCTCCGCGGACACTTGTGAACCGAGCGGATCGCCAAGTGTCATAACGGACAAACGTGAGTATGAGCCCGGCGAGATCGTGGTTATCCATGGTGAGGGATTTGATTGTGGTGTGGATTTGACGATCAGTGTCGCCTGGCCTCCCGAGGATGGCAGAGTCGACACAGCATTCGTTACCTCCAACAACCTCGGCGAATTCACCTACAGCTATGAGCTCGGGATCAACGCGATCTCCGGGGCTTACACGATTGAAGTTAGGGATGCCTCCGGCAACCTCCTCGCCAGCACGGTGTTCTACGACACTCACTTTCGTTTCGGCCATATCACCTGGGCCCAAGTCAGCGGAACTACCGTCGAGTTTGAGATCACACTCGGCTTCCGGCGAAGCTTCCCCTTTGGCTGCCAGAATGCCAACGTTGGGGATGTATGCAGCTTCGCGATTTCGGGCTGGCTAAATTTTGGAGACGGTGAGTTTGTCACCCCCGACTATACGATCATCGCGGTCGACGTCGACGACGATTGGCTTATGGGGACGGCTACCATCCAGCATACCTACCCTGATGGGGGGCCCTATACCGCGTTCAATGCCAGCTGCTGCCGGATCAGCCCTCCAAGGCACATCAACAACCCCGACCTGGCCTGGAGGGTAGAGACGGTAGTTGACCTCACGGGAAGTAATTCGGGCAGCCCAGTAAGTCTATTACCGCCTATTGTTGACTGCCCACAAAACGCGCTCTGTGAGTTCCAGATTATCGCAACCGATCCCGATGATCAGCTGCTGCAGTTCAGCCTTACATCGCCGGACATTTCGTGGGGATCTGCCTCGCTCGATCATCCGGGCCCTCCAGATGCGCCCAATGCCGCAAGCATAGCCACCGATACTTGTTTTGGCTTCCAGTGTGGTACCTATACCTGGGACGCCACCGGGGCTACGCTTAACCCTGACGGCGAGACGCTTTACTCTACCCAAGTAACCATCGAGGAGGCCGACGGGGTAAAGTCCGCTATCGATTTCTTCATCCGGCTTGTGGAGCCCACTCCTGCGCCAGCAGGAAATCAGATCAAGATCCCGGTGCGCTGGTGCGGCATGGAGGATGCAGCTTCGATGGTAGACCCAAATCTGGTAGGAGAGGCCACTGACCAAGAGGTTCTTCTTCGGCGCCACGAACGGGGCAGCGACAATATCTACATTCCACAGGCGAACATCGCATTTCGCCCTGGTACCGTAGCAGAACTTCCGGACTTCCCGGTCATCCCGGACCCTGATCCGGTAAACACGCCTGACGGCACGATTCTGGATCCGGATTTCGATGGTGGAACAGAATGGTTGCGCGCTATCAATCGATGCCGAGCAGCGTGGCAAAGCGCGCCTCAGGTATCAGGAGTTGTGGCGATTCACCTGAACTATTTTGTGGATACAAGCAACGATCACACGGGAACGGGAGGCATAGCTCTTCTCCCGAACATCAGCAATACTACCAGCCAGATGCTGTTTGGGGTCGCTACGGTAGTTGATAATTTCTACAGGCTCAGAGGGGAGTTGCTCGGTGATCAAGAGGAGATCATTGGTGATGGGGTTGGTGATGATGACGGGATATGCGAGGCTGGAGAGGCATGTCAGCCCGTAGGTGATGACGACTACTTCTGCGAGCTGGGAGAGGCATGCCAGGATGGGACGGAGACCCCAGGCGACCTAATTGAGCTCCTTGGTGACGAAGAAGAGATCATCGGTGATGGCGTAGGCAACGATGACGGGGTCTGCGACGCAGGGGAGGATTGTCAAACCGTCGGTGATGACGATGGGGTCTGCGACGCGGGAGAGACCTGTGAGCCCATTGGTGATGATGATGGGATCTGTGAAGCAGGAGAGGCATGCCGGAACGGCGACTCTCTCGACACGCTGCTTGGCCATGAATTGGGCCATGCACTAACCCTTTGGCACGGCAATGGTTTCGACAACGATGGCGATGGAGTCCTGGACGGGCCGCCACACCTATATGAAGGTGATCCTCTACCTGGTCCGAATCTGATGCAGTACCTTGCGAATGGTAGCCTCATTACACCAGCTCAGAGAGATCAGGCTCGAGACCAGGCCCTTCAGCACATTCCGGATATCGAGGTCGACCCGGTCGTCCCGCCCTTGGCCGGCTCCGGCGTCGACTTGTTGGGAGACGTACCTCCTGGAGAGGAATTTCTCGACATTGATGTCATCGCGGCCTCGGTTGACCAGATCACAGAAGTATCACGATTTGGGATGTCAACCGCTGGCTTGCTTCCGGATGACGTCTCTGGTCTCTCGTTCGATTTCCTAGTGGATGCAGATAACAACCCACTTACGGGAGGGGATCCAAACTCGATTCCCGGAATTCCCACCACCAGCGCCCAAGGTATCGAGCTCGTGGGGCAGGTCGAGGTTGAAGTGGTAGGAGGGGTTCCCCAAGCTACTCCGAGTGTGTACTCGTTCGATGGCGCGCAGTTTGTTGAGGTTAAGGATCCCAGCATTCAGGCAAGTGTTCACCGGCACAGCCTTCACTTCTCAGTATTTGATGGCGCCGAACCTCCACCCATGCCGGTGGCGGAGAGCATTCAACTCGAGATGTCCAACAGCCTCCGTGGCCCTCTGGCAACTGACTTCAAGATGCGCCTCATAAGCCAGAACTCGAACACAGGGACTCTCGACGACGCTGAGGCGCTAATCACCTTTAGACTACCCGAATATCCTGGCTGCACGGTGAATCCGGGCTCCGCAGTCTTGGGCGCTTCGGTAACGGCTGACGCGACCGGCCTCCCACCCAATAGAACAGCCGTGGTCCGGCTTGGCCTTGAAGAAATCGCCAGTGGTCCAATCGATGGCTCGGGCCGCGCAAGGATCAGCTTCCAGATTCCGGGGGAGACACGAACAGGCTTTCGCCTGGTTACATTGGGTGCCCCGAGTACGGCGATGTCTGCGACTTGCGGTGTATTTCTACAGGCAGTCCCCAAGTTTGATGTGCCGCCGACTCCTCCGATCGGAGCCACGCTGACGGTTGCGGCTGGAGACACCCTCAGCTTTGACGTACAGGCTTCAGACCGTGATCCGGATGATGTCGTGAGCTTGAATGTAATCGGTACACCGCTGGCTTTTGGCGCCACCTTCGCCTCAACGCCAAGCAACCCAGCAAGTGGCACCTTCTCTTGGACCCCCACGGTAGACCAAGCTGGTAGCTACGTCATCGTCTTCACTGCCACCGACAACACGGGTCTGTCAGCGCCTCTGCACTCGGTGACTGTAGAGGTGCAGGCAGTAATCAATCAGCCGCCGACAGCGACTGCCGGGGACGACCAAACTGTGAAATGTGCCGCTCCTCAGCGAGCCGATGCAACCCTCAATGGCACCAGCTCCACCGATCCTGATGGTGATGCCTTAGCTTTTAGCTGGTCCGCACCAGGCATCGTCTTTGACGATCCGACCAGCCTCACACCCAACGCCAGTTTCCCGTTAGGAACTACCACCGTTACTTTGGTGGTCAATGATGGCCTGGTGGACTCTGCGCCTGATACGGTGGACATCTCTGTACAAGACACCACCCCACCAACTCTTTCGGCCCAGTGGGTACCTCTCCAGGTCGAGGAGGACGAAGGCAAGTTCATCTTGCAGTTTGGTGCCACTGATGTCTGCGACCCTGCCCCTCAAGTCACGGGCATCGTCGAAACCCCCAACCTAGATGGGCTCGACATTGAACTGAAGACCAAATCGAAGGTGGAAATCGAGTTCGATCTCGAAGAGGGAAAGGTGAAGATCAAGGGCCCGGATCCTGAGGCTCTGTTGGCACAACTGCAGGAGTTTGGGGGCTTTTTGGTAGACAGCGGACAGCTTGTCAAGATAGAGCTAGAGGAGGCGAATGAAGGTGAGCTGGAATTCAAGTTTGAGAAGGACGGAACACTAAAGATCGAAGCCCCCAGCGCGACTCTCAAGGTGACCGGTAAGGATGCCACGAGCAATACAACGTCGATGCGAGTCAGCCCCCAGTTTGCGGCGGAGAAGGATGACCACGATGGGCATGAGGATGATCCTAAAGATAACGACGAGGATGACGGCTAGGTTCCGACGACCGGAACCAGGCAGCGACCCCAGCTACACTGTTCCTTGACGGGGCGAATGCTAAGCATTAGAGAAGGGGGCTGTCTCAAAAGAAGCTGTAGACAGCCCGCTCTGGCTCTTTGCCATCCTCCTCGGCCGTCCCAAGTCGCCCAACCGTCGGCCACGGTCCTGCTTACGCCCTCCGGGTTGAATCACTCCGCTTCGAGCGTTCGCAAGCGCCTTAAGGTCAGGCCCCAACCCAGGGCTCCGGCGACGGCCCAGAACGCCGCCTCAGTAAGGTGTCCAGCGAGGAGTAACCTCTCGATGGGCGAGATGAGGACCGGCAGCAGCCCCAGCAGGCAGAAGAGGGTCCAGCGCAGCACGTAGGAGCCGAGCCACCTGAATGTCCACCCGGCCGGACCGAACGCCTGCCGCAGCACCAATCCGCTGAACATCCCGCCTAGGGCACCCGCCAAGATGGGGTAGAGCAAGGTGCCGAGGGCCCAACGGCCCACTGCCAGCCGTGCCGCCGCTCCCAGGGCGAGGCTCCAGGCGACGGCCAGTCCTGCGGCATGACGCCAGCCGAAGGGCGGCTTGAGCGCCTGCAGGACGGCCCCGCTCACGAAACCGCCAACCAGGCCTAGCAGGGCAGCGGCGGCCGGATCATAAATCGCTGGCTCGGACCCCACCTGGAGAATTGCCCTGCCCGCCAGAGCCAAGTTCTCGACCAGGGCGGCCGAGCCCACCCAGCCGAGTGTGATGAGAATCAAAGGCCGGGCAAAGCCCAGCCTGCCTGCTTCGGGCATCATGATGCCCTTCCTCCTCAGAACCCTTCGTCGGGGCGCCCGAGCCCCTTTCATTGTAGCCCAGACGACGGCCTGTTAACTACAAGGGAAGGGATGGGGAGGCCGGGAGGATGATCAACGTGGAAGAAGCGGGCCGTTCAAGGAAGTTACGGATCCGGTAAGTGTCCACACCGGTTGCCTAAGCCGTAATTGTGCGATCTGCGAACCCGATCGATTTCGAGAGATGACAGGAATTGGCTAGTGAGCTGTACAGAGCGTTCTGATTCGATTGCCTCAGAGGTCAGCCGACTCACTCATCTATAGGAGTCGGCGGGCGCTACTCCATTGATAATCGGTGTGCTGCACAACTTGTGGAGTTAGCACTCCCAGCTTGGTTTGCCGACCTGCCTGGCGGAAGCTGTCCACTGGCGCCCCCCTCTCATAATTGACCCGAAGGTCGCCATCGGTTTGCTGAACGGATTTGCGGACCATCTCCAGGTTGGCATGACCGAGAAGCCGCTGTAGGCTAAACCTATCCATCCCTCTGCGAAGCGCCCCAGTTGCGAATTTGCCGCGGCACCTGTGGAAAGTGATATGGGCGCCCGAATTTCGGTGAGGCGTTCCACCAGCGTGGCCCCGCTGGAAGCCGTTAGTAGAAAGACCGGGCTGCCTTTTGCTCCCACATATGTTATTCGTGCTTTGCGCCCCTTGCCTCGCCGTACCAGAACTGATCCGGTCTGAAAGTCCAGATCCTCCCAATTCAAGGCCAGCGCCTCGCCGCGGCGGATGCCGCTGTCGAGTGAGGCGGGGAAGTCTA
>CAYHSI010000107.1:0-6958 GCA_964359225.1 uncultured Anaerolineaceae bacterium | reverse complement strand
GACCGCAGCCCGGTCGTCGGCTTCGTGCAAATCGGGGTGTGGTCGACCGGCCTGGCGATCCTGCTGCTCGGAGCCACTCTGACGGTGCGGGTGGTGCGCAACAGCCGTCCCAACTCGCTGCGGTCGGAGGTCGGGGTGCGGCTGATCGCGACGGGGTACGTCTTTGCCGTGGCGGCCTCGTTTGCGGATTTTCTGGGCATCGGCTCGCATGCGCTGCCCACGATTTACTTCGGCCCGGTGCAGGTGATAGGACTGGCGCTGAGTGTGCTCACCAGTTTGTTGGGCCTGATCCTCTATTGGCCGAGCCGGACAAGGCGGGTCGAACACGCCCCCAGCCCTGCGGCGGCTTCCGCCTCCGCCGACTAAACCAGTCGACCCCTCGTTGGACTTCTCTATTGAAACCGTCCGGCTGAATAAGGCCTTCGGAGCCATTCGGGCCGTCGCCGAGCTTGACCTGCGGGTCCGGGCCGGCGAGATCTACGGGCTGCTCGGACCGAACGGTTCGGGGAAGACGACATTAATGCGGCTGCTGGTCGGCCTTGCCAAGGCCGACAGCGGGGAGGCCCGGGTCCTAGGCCGGCGGATGCCGGACCGGGCCTTGTTGGCGGAGGTCGGATACATGACTCAGGCGGAGGCCCTCTATTCTGACCTGACCGCAAGAGAGAACGTGCTCTTCTTTGCGGCTCTGAGCGGGGTGCGGACCGCCTCCTGGATCGGGGAGGCCCTCGAACTGGTAGAGCTGCAGGCCCGCGCCAACGACTTGGTGAGCTCGCTGAGCGGCGGGCTGCGCCGGCGGGTCTCGCTCGCCTGTGCGCTCGTTCATCGGCCGCGGTTGCTCATCCTGGACGAGCCGACCGTCGGGGTGGACCCACAACTGCGGGTGGCCTTCTGGGAGCACTTTCGGCGGCTGGCGGAGGCCGGGGTGACGCTGGTCATCTCCAGCCACGTGATGGACGAAGCCGGGCGCTGCGACCGGCTGGGCTTCATGCGCGAGGGTCGGCTGATCGCCGAGGGCAGCCCGGAGCAGCTGAGACAGCGCAGCGGGATGACCGACCTGGAGCAGGCCTTTCTCAAGTTTGCCGAGGCGGATCATGCAGCCTAGCCGGGTGTTCGCCATCGCGCGGCGGCTGATCTCCCAGATCCGCCGTGACCACCGCAGCGTCGGGTTGATCATCGTGGTGCCGATGTTTGTGATGGGGCTCCTGGGTTACATCCTGAGGCTCGAGAATCAAGGGCTGGCGATCGGAATCGCGGCCGAGGACCAGGGGATCCTCTTACCTACCGGGGCGCGGATCTCCGCCCCCGACCGGCTGATGGAACTGCTCGGCGAACGGGACGAACTGTCGGTCGAAGCTGTCAGCCGGGAGGAGGGCGAGCAGCTCCTGCGGGACGGATCGCTCGATGCAGTGGTGATTCTGGCCGAGGGGTTCACCCAGGCTTTAGCACAGGGAGGCGAACCCCGGCTTGAGCTGGTGCTGGAGGGTTCCAATCCTGGCCAGCGCCAGGCGGTGATGTTCGCCCTGACCACCGCCCTCGCCCAAGGCTTGCCGGCCAACTCGACGGTGGCCGAGGCCCCGAGGGTCGAGTTCGAGACCCGCTACATCTACGGCGGCGAAGAGTACGACTTTCTCGATTCTTTCGCGCCGGTCTATATCGCTTTCTTTGCTTTCTTCTTTGTGTTCATGCTGACTGGGGTCTCATTTCTAAGAGAGCGCTCGCAGGGGACGATGGAGCGATTGTTGGCGACGCCGGTCGGACGAGGTGAGATCGTCCTGGGCTACATGCTGGGTTTCGGCCTCTTCGCGCTGGTCCAGTCGGCGGTGGTCTTGTTTTTCACGATCTATGTGCTGCGGATCCACCACGCGGGCAACCTGGGGCTGGTGTTCCTGGTGGAGGCATTGCTGACCGTGGGCGCGGTTAACCTGGGGATTTTTCTGTCTACTTACGCCCGCACCGAGCTGCAGGTCGTCCAGTTCATCCCGATCGTGATCGTGCCCCAGGTACTGCTCTCCGGAATCATCCTGCCGGTCGACAGCCTGCCGCGCTTGTTGCGGATCATGGCCTCCCTCATGCCGCTAACCTATGCCAACCGGGCCATGACTGACGTCATGATTCGGGGGCTGGGTTTCTTGGACGTGGCCGCGGAGCTGGCGGTGCTGCTGGGTTTTGCGCTGGCGGCGCTGGTGCTGAGCGCCCTGAGTATCCGCCGCCAGTTTGTTTAAGCAGGCGCGAGTTTAACGGATCTCGTAGACGCTGCGGATTGGCACGGACTCGGTGAGCGTCGCGTGCACCGAGCAGTACTTGGTCAGCGACAGCTCGATAGCCCGTTCGACCGCCGCCGGATCGATCTCCTGCCCCTGCACAATATAGTTCAGGGTAATGGCCGTGAACCGCCTGGGATGCTCTGGGCTGCGGTCGCTGTTCACCCGGATCTCAAACCCCGTGACCTTTTGGCGCTTTTTTTGCAGGATGGAAAGAACGTCTACCGCAGTGCATCCCGCCAAGCTGAACAGCAACAGCTCCATCGGCCGGCAGCCGATCTCGTCTTCACCGATCGGCAGCCGGAAACCGCTGATGGCCTCGGCGACGAAGGTCTGGTCATGCTCCCAGGTGATGGAGGCGTCCATGTTGAGTTCTCCGGCGCGGGCGCCCGGCGAGGGGGCGGGCTACTTCCCGGCCATTTTCTCGCTGGAGTGGCCGGGGAAGACCTTGCCGCCGGGCTTGAGGGCCGCGTAGGCGTAGTTCACTGCCACGGTCACCTGCCCGTAACCGATCACAATCAGGTTGAGCGGATCCAGGCCTTCTTGCAAAGCCAGGTCACCGGCGGCGTAGACCAGCGGTAGGTTGGTTTCCATCTTGTTGTTGACCCGGACATAGCGCCGGCCGACGGTCTCCAGGCCCCACTCGCGGAGCGGACCGAGGTCGGCTTTGAAGCCAAGCGCCAGAATGGTGGCGTCAAGATCGAGGGTGGTTTCTTCGTTGGTGCGGTTGTCGAAGATCACCGCCCGCTCCAGTTTCCCGTCCCCCTGCAGCTCGCGCAGCTCGTAGAACAACCTGACATCGACCCCCGATTCCTTGAGTTTGTTGACCGAGAGATCGTGGGCCCGGAACCCTTCGCGCCGGTGGATCAGAGTAACGCTGGCCGCGATCGGATCGGTCGCCAGGGCCCAGTCCACCGCGCTGTCGCCCCCACCGACGATCAGTACACGCTTACCGGCGTACTGGTCGATTTTCTGGACGAAGTAGACCACACCGTTATTTTCGAATCGGTCGACGCTTTCGTTTTCCAGCTTGACCGGCCGGAAGGCGCCGATCCCGGCTGCGATGACCACCGCCCGGGTGTAGTGATCGGCCTTGGAGCTACCGATGACCCAGCACTGCTCGTTCGGCTCACCGCCTGGGAGCGGGACCCGTTTGAGGGTGTCGCATTGCTCCCCGAGCGCGAACGTGCAGCCCCATTGGGCGGCCTGTTCGTACAGCTCCTCGACCAGATCCTTGCCGACGATGGAGACGAAACCGGGGGTGTCGTAGATCTTCTTCTCCGGATACAGGGCCGTGATCTGGCCGCCCGGCTGGGGGAGTGCGTCGATCAGCTTGCAGCTCAGCTCGCGCATGCCGGCGTAGAAGGCGCCAAACAGGCCGGTCGGCCCGGCGCCGATGATCGTGAGGTCAAAGACCTGGGGCTGCTCGTTCTGGCTCATCCTTCAGGCGTCGCTCCTGTCATCTGAGGGCTTCGTCCGTGACTTCTTTCACAATCAAGTTTCATTGTAGCAGAGCGGTCGCAGGTGGGTGAATAGGCCGGAGGACCACCACTGTTCCAATGAGTTTCCCGGCCCCGGGCCGAAGATCGTTCCTAAGAGCGGTCCGTGGCGACTTGCGCAAGATTTGTTCACAATCTCACCTGCCGCGGATGGGTGCGGTGATGTTCGGCCTCAATGATCGCCAGGATGGTACTGACCGCCGCCTCCACCTCCGAATCGGCGTTCACTACGCGGTAGTCGAAGAGATCCAGGTAGTGGAGCTCCTCCCGGGCCGCCTGCAGCCGGGTTTGCAGGTGCTCTTCGGACTCGGTCTTCCGCATCCGAAGTCGCTGGGCCAGCTCGGCCTCGTCGCGAGCCATCAGGAAGATCGCGATCGCCTCGGGGGCGAGCTGCTTAATCGTCTTGGCGCCTTGCACATCGACCCGCATAACGACGTCCAACCCGCTGGCCATCGCGTCCCGTACCTGCTGCTTGGGGACGCCTTTGTGTTCGTTGTAGACCAGGGCATGCTCGAGCAGCTCGCCTCGTTCCAGCAGGTCGAGAAACTCCGGCTCGCTGTAGAAGAAGTAATCCACCCCGTGCACTTCATCCGGCCGCTTGGGTCGCGAAGTAGCCGTCACCACAAAGTGGAACGGCAGGCCTCGCTGTTTGAGATGATGGACCACGGTGTCTTTGCCTACCCCCGAGGGGCCGGAGATGACCACCAGCAGGGGAGTTGTGGCCGGCGCGTTCATGGGCAACGGGCGGTGAGTATAATCCGAAGCGTTGGAGGTGGCGATGCCGCGGTACGACTACCGGTGTCAGAGCTGCAGGAAGCGATCGGTGATCTTTCAGACCTACGCCGAGTACGGGCGGAAGAAGGTTAAATGCCCGCACTGCGGGAGCACCGAGCTGCAGCGGCTGATCGGACGGGTGAGGATTGCCCGTTCCGAGGAGTCCCGGCTGGACGAGCTCTCCGATCCGAGCGACTGGGGCGACATCGACGAAAACGACCCGCGCTCGATGGCCCGCATGATGCGCAAGATGGGGAGTGAACTAGGGGAGGACATGCCGGGGGAGTTCGACGAGGTGGTCGACCGGCTGGAGGCCGGCGAGGACCCGGAGGACATCGAGGAGAGCATGCCCGATCTAGGCGGTGAGAATAGCGGCGACGACTTCGATTTCTGAGCTGGACGCCGAGCCCTGCTTAGATATCGTGGGATTCCAACCGGGAGAGTACGGCTTCCTGCATGTCGGATTGGATCTCAGCTTTGGAGCGAGTCGCATCGATCACGACCCAGCGCTGGGGCTCGGCCTGCGCCAGCCGCAGGTAGCCTGCCCGCACCCGTTCGTGGAAGGCGAGGTCGTAATCGTCCAATCGGTTCCACAGCCCGGCCTCCTTGCGGCGGCTAAGCCCCGCCTCACTCGGCAGATCGAGCAGTAAGGTCAGGTCGGGTACCAGACCGCCGGTGACGAACTCGGTGACCGAGCGGAGCTGGTCGAGATCCAGCTGGTGGCCGTAGCCCTGATAGGCCAGCGAGGAATCATAGAAGCGATCGCACACCACCACGCCGCCCGCGGCCAGCCTGGGTTGAATGACCTCACGAACGAGTTGAGCCCGGGAGGCCGAGAAGAGCAGAAACTCTGCTTGGGGACTCATCCGCTTGTTGTCCAGCGACATGATGACCCGGCGAATTTGGTCGCCGATCTCGGTCCCGCCGGGCTCGCGGGAAAACAGGACGGCGTAGCCCTGGCTGGCAAGGTGATCGGCCAGCAGCCGGGCCTGAGTGGATTTGCCGCTACCATCCGGCCCCTCGATCGAGATGAAGAAGCTCAATCCCGAAAGATCCGGACCCGCCGCTGCGGCTCGCGCCCATAGGAGTGCGAGATCAAATTGGCCTGGCGGACCAATTGGTGCTGCAGCCGGCGACCGTAGGCCGTGGTTGGCCGGAGGTCCACCGAACGGGCTCCATTCAGCACGGCCTGGATCGCTTCTTGGGCCTCCTGGGTGGCCTGGTCCTCTGGTGGGTCGCCGGCCGGTTCGCGATCGAGGCTGAAGAGCTCAACCAGGAAATTCTCCATCTGACCGACCGTGTTGGCCCGCAGGACATAGATCGGCATCCGGCGCGCCTCGGCGTCGGCGATGAAGCGGTGCTGCCGGCGGTAGTAGGAGCGCAAAGTGACCAGCACATCGGCCTGGGTGAAATCGTCCACCTGCAGGGCCGGCACATGCAGACGCTTGGCGGCCTGCCGCAGCCGGTTGCGGGCCACCCCGTGCGGGTAGATCCGGATCGTGTCCAGTGGATCGCCGGGTCGATGCAGTGGGGTCGGCGAGAACGGCAGCTCGGCCGGCTCCTCCGGGCGGGTGCTGGACAGGGCCGATTGCCGCCGGTAACCGGCTGCGCTCCGGCGATCGGAACCGGGAAGAGCGGGGGCTTTCTCGATCTTGATCTCGCCCGATTCATCTCGGTGGCGGGTTTCCGCCGGCAGCGGCCGGCCGCGCAACAGTGCATCCACCGCGGCCGCCACGTCATGATGAACCGCCAGCCGCTCCCGGTCCTGGATCTCGATCAAGACATCGAAAGTCGGCGCAGCGCGCCGCTCGAGGACGGTCTTCTGGGTCCCGCGCCGGCGAGCCTCCTCGTCTCCAAGGGTGACCGATTCGATCCCTCCGATCAGATCCGAGAGGGTGGGGTTCAGCAGCAAGTTCTCGAGGGTGTTGCCATGGGCGGTGCCGATGAGCTGGACGCCGCGTTCGGCGATCGTTCGGGCTGCTATCGCCTCCAGTTCCCGCCCGATCTCGTCGATCACGATCACTTCCGGGTTGTGGTTCTCGACCGCCTCAATCATCACCTCGTGCTGCAGGCTCGGCTTCTGAACCTGCATCCGGCGGGCACGCCCGATGGCCGGATGCGGCACGTCTCCGTCGCCGGCGATCTCGTTGGAGGTGTCCACGATCACTACCCGCCGCTCCTCGGCCAGGATCCGGGCCACTTCCCGCAACATCGTGGTCTTGCCGACTCCCGGTCGCCCGAGCAGCAGCAGGCTCTTGCCGTTGCTGATCAGGTCCTGGATGATGTCGATCGTTCCATAGACCGCCCGGCCAACTCGGCAAGTCAGCCCGACTACCCGGTCGTGGCGGTTGCGGATGGCGGAGATCCGGTGCAGGGTGCGTTCGATCCCGGCCCGATTATCGGCCTCGAACACTCCGATACGGT
>CAYHSI010000106.1:0-7032 GCA_964359225.1 uncultured Anaerolineaceae bacterium | reverse complement strand
GGAGCACTGCGGATGGGCTCGAACCAACAATCGCCGATCCCATCAATTCGCTCACGAAAGCGGAGGCTCCCCGACTCCCCACGCTCCAGATCCACGGCCCGGCACCGGCCAGTCCGCAAACAACCATAAGGCTCGCTCTGCCAAGGGCCTGCCTGCCGGGCAGCCGGCGCCCGAGAGTACGGATCAGCAAGATCCCGGATGGGAGGCTGTAGACCAGAGTCAGTCCAAACGCCCAGAACCCGAGCCCGGCCAGCGCGGCCCAGACCGCAAAGATCCAGCTGCGGTGTGGCTCACGGTTTGCCTTCAATGCGAGCAGCAACAGCACGTTTCCGATCAGCAGGGCCTCCCCATAGCCCCCCAAAGAGACGGTGGTGTAGAGGGTTACGTTGACCGGCGGGATCGCCATGAAGGCGGCAGCGAGGATTGGCAGCGCCGGATGCGGCGAGACCTCCCGCGCCAATCCGATTGTGGTCAGGATCGTCCCGCCATATAAGAGGATCTGCACCGCCCGAATGGCACCGACACTCTCCCCGATCAACGTGAAAGCCAACCCGACGAGGGAGGCGTCCAGACTACCCATGTAGGCTTGGCCGTAGAAGAACGCCGGCCAGCGTCCCTGCACGATGTGGCGGGCCATTAGCCCGACCACCGCCTCGTCGGCATGGAAAGGAAAGCCGCCCATCGCGAGCAGGACGAGCTTGAGCCCGATTCCGAGGGCCGCCAGCCCGACGGCCCAGAGCCAGATCGGCTGGCCGATTACTCGGGGAAGGCGGCTGGAAAGTGCCAATTGTATAATCCGTCCGTGCTGCTCACCGGCTTGAGGCGGGTAGAAATTCTGATCGCGATTCTTGCGATCGGAGTTCGGCTGGTCCCCGGGCCACGCACGATCGACGACGCCTTCATCACTTTTCGCTACGCGCAGAATCTGCTGGCCGGCGAGGGGCTGGTTTACAACCCGGGCGAGCAAGTCCTTGGAACCACCACCCCGATCTACACCCTGCTGCTTTCTGGGTTAGCGGCGTTCGTCGGCGGCAGTCGAGCGGACTTTCCGCTGCTGGCGCTGCTGGTCAACGCGGTGGCCGACGGAGTCACCTGTTGGATGCTGCCAAGGCTTGGAGAGCGGCTCGGCTTCCGCGCAGCCGGGATCGCGACCGGGTTGGTGTGGGCCATTGCTCCATGGTCGGTTACCTTTGCCATCGGCGGCCTCGAAACGAGCGTCCTGGTTGGGTTGGCGACCGCGACATTCTACTTACATATCACCCACCGGCCAGTCGGCGCTGCGGCGGCCGGTGCTTTCGCCTTGCTGACTCGGCCCGATGCCTTGCTCTTCTTGGGACCGCTTGCGATCGGGCGTGCCCTGCAGATCAGGAAGTCGGCACCTCCCGTGCGCCCGGGCGAGCTGTTCGCATTTGGAGTTCCGCTTGTGGCCTGGCTGGCTTGGAGCCTGGCTTACTTCGGATCTCCCATCCCTCACTCCCTATTCGCCAAAACGGTCGCCTATCAGATCCCGGCGGAGGCCGGGCTGGTCCGCCTGTTGCAGCATTCCGCCACACCGTTCCTGGAGCACGAACTGCTTGGGGCCGGTTGGATCCGGGTTGGGATAGTCCTGTATCCAGCGCTCTTTCTAATCGGGGCCCTGGGCGCGACCCGAGTGAACCGGGAGGGCTGGCCGATCCTAGCCTACCCAGGGCTGTATTTGTTGGCTTTCGCCATTGCCAATCCGCTCTTGTTCCGTTGGTATTTGACGCCACCGCTGCCGATGTACTTCTTGGGCATTTTCATTGGAGCCTCGAGGGTCTCAAAGGACATCCGGAGCCGAATTCCTCTAATCGGGTTCGCAACGCTGGCCCTCGCCTCTACCGCCAGCGGGTGGGCCTTGACTCCAGATCATGGAGCAAGACGACCTGCACCCAAAATGGCTTTCATTGAACTGGAGCTGCTATACGAGCACACGGCAGAACTCGTCGAGACTCGGCTCTCGAGCAATCAGGTGCTGGCCGCTTCTGACATCGGTGCGTTGGGATACTACACCGGGGCTAGGATCCTCGATATGCTCGGGCTGGTGTCCCCGGAGGCGAGCCAATACTATCCGGCCCCGCCCTCGATGTATGTGATTAACTATGCGATACCGCCCGATCTGGTGCGAGACCTTAAGCCAGATATGGTCGTCATGCTTGAAGTCTACGGCCGTAACGGCCTGCTGCTCGATCCTGATTTCCAGCAGTCGTATCAGCTCGTCGACCAGCTGCCCACCAATATCTATGGAAGCCGCGGCCTGCTGATCTTCGTCCGCAACAAGCCCGGATGACCCTCAGTCGGTGGAGGTCATGGGCTCCGACACTCGGGCTGCTGCTGCTGACCGGATACCAGCTGTGGGGAGTGGCGTTGGTTCCGTTCCATCCGGACGAGAGCTCCCTGCTTTTCCAGAGCCGCGACTTCGAGGCGATTTTTCGATCCCCCGCCTCTCTGGCATGGTCGGCCGGCCGCGAGCCCGACCCGGAGCTGAGCTACCGCCTGCTCAACGCGCCCCTCTCGAAGTATGTCCTCGGCTTGGGTCGCTGGCTCGCCGGAGTCGACGGGGCAGAGGTGTCCGTCGATTGGGACTGGAGCCGAGACTGGATAGCAAACCTTGGCGCTGGCGCCCTCCCCACTCCGAGCGCGCTGCTGGCTGGTCGGATCGCGAGCAGCCTCTTGCTGCCGCTCGCCGCGCTGTTCCTCTACCTGGGCGGGAAACAACTCGGCGGGCCGTGGGTCGGCGGGTTGGCGGCCGCTCTCCTGGGGCTCAATGCGCTCGTGCTGGTCCATGGCCGGAGAGCGATGGCCGAAGGCACGTTGATCTTTGCAATCTCCTTCGCGCTCTGGAGCCTGGTTGAGCCCCGCAAGCGCCCGTGGCTATCCGGGCTCGGGATTGGATTGGCGCTGGGGGCCAAGCACTCGGCTCTGGCTCTGTTGCCGGTCGGGATCCTCGCTATGCTCTGGGGAGCAGACCCGCCCCAAGCGATCCGGCACAAGCTCAGCTCGGTTGGAACGTTTGGGTTGGTGTTGCTGGCGGTCACCCTCGCGCTGAATCCGGTAGTTTGGTCTGAGCCGGCCTCCGCGCTCAGAGAGATCTTCCAAGTTCGGATGTCGCTCGTCCAGGATCAAATACAGGCCCAAGCGATCGCCGAGCAGCTGGCGATTGCGGTCCCACTGCGCGGGATCGATCGACTCGCGGTGCTTATTGCCCACCTGTTCCTGGCACCGCCTCAGTTCCAAGAGATTGGCAACTATCGAGCCGAGTTGGATTCGAGCGTCGCCCGCTACCTGGCGATCCCCGGCCATGCGCTGCTGCGGGGCCGGACCTTAGGAGGCCTGAGCCTCGGCTTGACGCTGGCCGGCCTGTTCTTCGGTGTCGCAACGCTGCGGACCGGCTCGCGATCTGTGAGCCGGACCTCGGCCCTCCTGCTCATCAGCACGGCAGCCTTGGCGCTCACCCTCTACATCGGGATCCCGCTCCCGTACCAGCGCTACTACGTGCCGCTGGTTCCACTGGTTAGTCTCTGGTCGGCGTTCGCCGTCATCCGTTTGGGGCGAGAAATGAAAAAGCTGCCCTTCATCAGGGCAGCTTTGGGCTAGATCGGTCAGGCAGCTACTCTCTCAAGTAGTCGACTAGTTTTCGGCGATGGGAGGGATGCCGCAGTCGGCTCAGGGCCTGGGCTTCGATCTGGCGTACCCGCTCGCGGGTCACGCCCATCTTGCGGCCGACTTCTTCCAGGGTGTAGCTCTGCCCGTCATGCAAGCCGTAGCGCAGTTGTAGGATTCGCACTTCCCTTGGCGGCAGGGTATGCAGCACGTCTCGCAGTTGCTCTCTCAACAAACTCTTAGTGACGGCCTCGGCCGGCGCGGGGGAATCTTCGTCTTCGATGAAATCGGCCAAGACCGAATCTTCCTCTTCGTCGGTAGGCGTCTCCAGCGAAATCGGCCGCCGGGCGACCTGAATCATGTTCTCGACCTTCTTCGGAGTTACGCTCAACGCATCCGCCAACTCCTCGGTCGTTGGATCACGGCCGAGAAACTGGGTCAGTTGATGCGAGGTACGGAGCAGCCGGTTGATTTGGTCGCCCATGTGCACCGGCACCCGAATCGTTCGCCCTTGATCCGCAATCGCCCGGGTAACCGCCTGGCGGATCCACCAGGTGGCGTAGGTCGAAAACTTGTGCCCGCGCCGATAGTCAAACTTCTTAGCGGCCCGGATCAATCCAATATTCCCTTCCTGAATCAGGTCGAGGAATGGAACTCCGCGCCCCATGTATTTCTTGGCTACGCTGATGACGAGCCGCGAGTTGGCGGTGATCAGGTGTTCCCGGGCTGCCCAGCCGTCCTCAATGTACAGGCGCAGGTGGGTCCGCCGCGACTCAGAGATCCCGCCCCGAGCCATGGATTCGCGTGCCCGACGCCCGCGCTCGATCCGCTTGGCGAGCGAGACCTCCTGCTCAGCGGTCAACAGCGGGACCCGGCCGACCTCCTTCAGATAAAGACCGACACTGTCGTCAGCATCAATCGCGGCCAAATCGTTCTTGTCGCGCGCTTGAGAGGCCTCGATTTCCGCCAGATCTTCATCCGCAGGGTCTTCGCCATCTGAAACGTCGTCCAAATAAGCAATGCCCGCCGCCAGCAGGCTGGAATAGACTTCCTCGAGCTGATCCAGGTCACGCTCAGCCTCAGGGAAGACGGCCAGAATCTCGTCGATCGTGACGAAGCCCCGCTCCTTCCCCTGTTCCAGGAGATGCTCCAGGGCCTGACTTTCCTCTTCCTGGGCGGCTGCCTCCTCGGGGCTGGAATCCTCGTCAACCGCGGGATCCGTTCTTCGCCACTTCTTCTTCGGCTTGGCCAATTGGCTTCCTTCCTTCTCACCTTCCGGCGCATTTCAGCTTAATGACTTTCGGGGTCGGAATCAACCTCCAAAGGGGAAACTCCTCTGCTCAGGGCGTCGGTGTGACCTCCGGACCCCCACCTGGGGTCGGAGTCTGCGTCGTCTCGGGTCCCGGGCTAGGGCCGGGCGTCGTGGGAGTTCCCGTCTCAGGTGCCAGGCTCGGGCTGGGAGTCGGCTCTGGAGTCGGAGTCGGCAAGAGGTCAGCCGCCAGATTCAAGACTTCTTCCAGTCCGACCAGGCTCAGGATTTGGACCCCCGGCCGTCCCGGGCTGGAGGCGTATCGAGAATCACCGGTCGGCGCCGGGCGACCGACGCTGAATTCGTGGCGCTCGCCATTGCTCAATACGATCTCGACTCGAAATTGAGGTTGGTCGAGCTCAAAGGCAGTCAGATCAATTGCGTCCAACACTTCGGCCCGCGGGGTTGGCGCCGAAAGCCACGCCACGGCCCGCTCTACCCGGGCTGGATCGGCAGGCAGGGTTTCTGGAACCACGATCTGCCACAGGTCCTCCGGATCCCTCTCCAGTTGCAAGACCGTGCCAGCCTGCAGGTCCTCGACTGTCAGACTGACGATATCACTGCTTTCAACCTGCCAGAGCGGTTCAAGTGAGGCCGAGGGAGTCGGCGTGGGCTCGGCCTGCTGCCGCTGGCGGACCAGAATGGCCGCGACCAGCACCAATGCGAAAACCCCTAACGTAATCCAGGTATTCCTGCGGATCATGGTTTAGGCCCGCTTGCGCCGATTCCACCAGACCCACCCGCCCGCCAAGACGATCCCACCCGGAATCACAACGGTGGTTCCGACGACCAAGAGGGTAACCGCTGAGCGGGTCGCCGGCAGCACCTGCCGGACAGTGCGCTGACGGGGAGTGATATCGATCAAGTCTTCCTGGCGCGCAGCCCAATCGATGCTGTTGACCATGAAATCGCCGTTACCGCCCTCAAAGAAGAACCCGTTCGATGCGAAGTCGCCATCGCCGATCACTACCAACCGGGCTCCCTGCCGACTATCTTCGAGCGCGGCCGCCAGCGTCAGCGGGCCGACCGTCTCGATTTGCTCGTCGTATTGGATCGCGCGCTCTTGTGCGATCGCCGCAAAATCGGTCTCCCCCCAGGAACGCTCACTGGTCATCACCAGTTGGGTGATGGTCCGGACTGGATCAGCCGCCTCCGAGATCTCGATACTGCGGGCCGAAGGGTACACGGTGAAGAAACTCGACACCCGCTCCGTGATCGGATGGGCTCCATAGCTTAAGCCGATGCCGACATAATTGAGCGAGGAACCGAGGTCAACCACGAAATCGTCGCGAGCCCCGACCCCCCAGTTTTCCAGGAGGTATGAGTTCAGCGAATCATCTGCCGGATCGAGCTGGGTCACCGCCGAGGGCTCGAGCATGGTGACCAATGAACCTCCAGCGACCAAGTAATCGTTGATTAGCTGGAGTTCCTGTTCGGTTATTTGGGTACGCGGGGCGGCGGCAATTACCACGCTCGCGTCACCCGGGACCTCCCCCTCGACCAGCAGATTGAGAGCCTGAACGCCGTAGTTTTTGGACTCCAGGGAACTCTTCAACTGGGATAGCCCGATCTCGCCGGTCTCCGCTAATTCGAGTTCGCCGTGGCCGGTCAGAAAGTACACCACCCGATCCTCGGGATTGGTCAGTCTGACGATGGCCGAGGTGATCTCGCTTTCGCTGGGGAATTCGATGAGGTGCGAGTCTTCGCCGAGAGTGGCCGCCATTGAGGCATCCCGGGTCACTCCGAATAGATCGGCAGCCAGCGGATTGGACTGCGGGTCAATGAATTCGTAGCTGACCAATCCATTGCTCTTGGAAACAAATTCATCCAGCAGCGGCCGGATCTGGTCTCGCGAACTCGCCCGGGCTGGAGTATAGAAGCCAGTCAGTTTCACCGGCTCGGAGAGCTCCGAGAGCAACAGCTCGGTCTCAGGGGAAAGCGAGAATTCCTTGTCCTCGGTCAGGTCGATCCGCTGCGGGTAGCTGACCGCCAGCGCATTGATCACCACCAGGATTCCCAGAAACCCCATCCCGAACAAGGCCGCATTGCCGCCGTAGCGCGCTTGCCGGCCGCTGAGCGCCTGGCGGACCCGCCCCGGATCG
>CAYHSI010000105.1:0-7240 GCA_964359225.1 uncultured Anaerolineaceae bacterium | reverse complement strand
GCAGGGACGCCCATCACTCGCCGCGCCCGCTGTTCGTCCTCTCTTGGCGCCCTACTGCTTCCGCTTGGCGAGCCGCTGAAGCTGCCCCAGGTCGAGATCGCCGGCCGCACCCCAGCCTCGCTTCCCTTCCGGGATCTGGGGCCGAAACTTCTCGTACAGCGCAAATGCCTGGGCCTCCAGGGCCTCCGGCTCCAACGACCGAGCCAGGGCTTCCATTGCCTTGCGGACCTCGGCCAAATCCGCCCCGAATTTCTTGACCAGGTACTCCTGGACCGGCCGAGGCTCGACGGCCTCACCGCGGATGGCCGCCCGGATCCCCTGCTTCGTGCGCACAGTCGGAACCGGCCGGCCTAGCAAATTGACGATGGTTGGCTCCGGCGGTTTGGGCTTGCCCGTGTGCACTTCTTGTTCGTCGGCCGCCTGGTAGATCCCAAGCCGCCGACCCTTCGATTGGGCGTTGAGGCCGGCGACCGCCTTGCCCAGGCTCAAGGCGGCCTCGGGGTCGTAGCCGAGGCGTTCGGCAACCACGGTCGCCCATAAGGTCATGACCGGGGCCCGATTGATCTGTATCTTCTTGGCAGCCATCTCAAACTCATCCTCTCCCTTGCTCGCCGAACTGCCGGTCTATGGTCTCAAGTTCAGTTTGTAGAGGTGAACCTGTTTGCCGTCGTAATAGTTGCCGAACACATCATAGGAGGCGAGCGGCTGCAGTTCGTACAGTTCGCTCAGCGTACGGACGGTTGGTTTCTCTTCGCCTAACGCGATGTAGTAGCCCGGACGGTACTTCTCGAGTTTCCACGACAAGTCGCGAGTACCCAGCTCGGAATTGATTGAAGGGAGGCCGGTGGCCAGCGAGATGGAGTTGGCCATGTTTCCAATCAGAAGTGGATCGCCTCCGCGGGCCTCGATCTGCGCTTCGACGTCCTGAGCCATTTCGATGAAGCTGAACTGTGGCGAAGCCAGGAGCCGCGCGATAGCGATGAGGTTTACCGCACCGATGCCGGCCAATAACACCAACGGGACGTACGAGCCGGGCGAAGGGCGGAGGGCTTGGAACGCGCGGACCGCCATCACTCCGAGCAGGCAGGCCATTGGGACGCTCAGCGGCAAGTAATAGCGGGGCGGCAGGTAGCCGCGCACGGCGAGTGCAGCAATCGAAATCGCGATCCATAGCGTGCAGGCGATGACCAGCCGGTCCGTCCGGGCTCGCTTGGATACGACCAGAAATACTGGCAGGGACAGAATCGCCAAGGGATAGGCTAGCCGGTCGAGCACCATCCCATTCCAGACCGTCCGACCGAGCGCCCAACCTATGGAAGGCAAGGTCCCCTCCAGCCGGGGGGTGAACTCCGTGGTGGCAAACCGTGCGACCGATTCCGGATCCCCCGCATCGGCGACGGCATAGTAAACGCCGAGGACCAGTGCGATCAGCGCCAGAGCCGCTGAGGCGGACAACAAACCCTTTCGCCCGGAGGGCTGCGCGGTCCAGATCAGGTAGAGCAAGCTGGGCAGCCCGAACAGCGCAGTCGTCTTCGTCAGGGTAGCCAGGCAGAACGCGAGTGATGCGAGACCAAGGCTCAGAGCCCTGGGTCTGCGGGTGGAGACCGCCACAAGCAGGCTCACCAACGTGAGAGCGGTCATCGGCAGCTCGAGAATGGCCAACCGGCTGAAGGCGAAGACGGTGAAGTTGGTGGAGAGCAGGAACAGGGTGGCCAGCCCGGAAAGACCGCCGGCCATCCGAGTTACCAGCCGATAGCTCAGCAGGCCCACCAGAATCGAGAAGACGACCTCGGTGACCCTGGCCGTGGTCAGCCCGAATCCGAGCAGGCTGAAGGCCGCCGCCTGGGCGAGCGGGAATACGGGGAGGCTGACGATTGGATTGAAGTCGCCCTCGATGATCCAGCGGCCGGTGAGCGCATGGGCGATGGCATTGTTGGAATACCAGCCTTCGTCGGTGTACAGGTCGCCGGACCAGTTGATCTGGTATGGAAAATCGGCTTCCAAATGGACGAAGCGCAGGACGAGGGCCGTAATGCTGATCAGAAGCATAGCGAGCTTGAGAAACGATGTGGGCTCAGCTTCGGTCGCGCGAGGGGCAGATTCTGATCGGAGAGCGTCCCATTGAGTGTCGCTCGCATTGCGCAACTCCATCGGAACCATCTACGACTCCAGACGTTTCAGTGCGGCTTCTACCCAAATCGCATCGACACGCGTGAGCCGGTCCTTGCGGAGGTTTTCCTTCATCACCCACCGCACGTCTCGATCCTCGCTGCCGATCCAACGCTCCATCTGCAGCATCTGCCAGCCCGCATGCTCGCCCCGGCCTGCTACCGTGCCTACCTCGCTACACCAACTGGACGATTGCGAACATGATAACCCCTTGCAACAGAGCCGCTCCGACGAGCAAACCGGCACTGGTGGATAGCCGATCGCGAGTGTGGACCCAGCTGGCGACCGCGGTGGCGAGCTGGACCAGAACCAGCGGGACATAGAAAAGCCCGACAGTGAGCGCTCCGAGGAAGGAAAAGGTTGACAGGGCCCCGGTAGCGATGAAGCGAGCCCGAGTTCGGTAGGAGTCGCCTCGAAAGGTGAACAAGGCCGCCAGCGAGGGAAGGGCAATGACCTCTACGATCGGCAGGGTCTAGGGCGAGTCGCTCGCGACGCCCCCCTGACGACTGAACCCGAACCCGGCGACCGTCAGCGGATGGTAGTCAAACCCAAGACTCTCCGCTCGAATCGTGTGTCGCTCGGGTTCGAACCCGGAAATCTCAATGTAGCCGCCGTACTGAAGTTGTTCGAACCCGAGGCTGGAAGTAAGCCCGCGCCATACTTCCACCCCGTCGAAGAGAATCCGGGCCCATCCACCCTGTGGGGCGCCCCAGAACTGTACACCCATCGCAGTGAACCCGACCTCAGTTGTGGCCTCGATCCAGTCCCCACCCCACCATAGCACCCGAGTTGTGCCAAAGGCGATGCTCTCCGCATGGTAGTTAATCTGAATGCCTGGCGGCGGCCCGATATTCTCGCTATTGGCGAGCGCAAATTCATCAGGCGGCTTTCCAAACTGACGGGAGTTGCCAGGATGCTCAGCTATGTCGACCGGCAAATCGGCAATCGCTTCCTGCAATGGAATCACGGGGTTCTCAGCACACCCGGGCGGGTTTTCCCCCGATAGGTCTGTTTCCGCCGCTTGGTCCGAGGATAGGCAAGCAAGCCAGGATTGGTTGCTCAGGTTCTGCCCGCGCAGACCGAACGAGCACGAATCCTCGAGCGCATTCAGAACCAACTCCCCAGCCTCCAGATTCCAGCCGTAGCGCCCGACCACTTCTGGGCAGTATGCATCGTTGAAGATCCGAAGCTCATCACCTGAAAGCTCAAAGGATGCGAAGCTGCGCCAACCCGTGACATCGTAGTAGATGCGCATGACCCCCAGCTCGAACTGCACCCTCCAAATGCCTCCGACTGGCCGATAGTCCGCGCAGCGCCGGCAGAGCCACCACTGCGGCCAGGAGGGATCGATCTTGGCGTACGTGCCGTCGAGCGGGCTGCTGACCGGCTCAGGCAATGGAAAAAAATATGAAGCCGGGGTCATCTGCTGCAAGGCACTCCAAATGCTGGTTGGGCTGGCCTCAATGGGGCTCGCTGGAGTGCCGACGGCCGCCGGCCCTTGAGAGACCGGGCTGGCGAGGGGCATCGGCGCAGCCGTAGGGGAGGCATTGCCGGCCGCGCAGGCTGCCAACGCCGCGGATAGGAGCACGAGCAACGCCGTGCTCCATGCCCGGCGAGACAAGGATTGGAGCGCCGACTGGCTTGGGGTTCGGATCAAGGAACGATCGAAGACCTGGGAAGGCTACTTTTCTCGGGACAACATCATAATCCATCGGGCAGGCCGACTCTGGCTAGCATGACCGGCAGACCAAGAAACTGGCCATATCGCGCTATCGCCCCGGCCATCGCCTGCTGGCCGGCAGCACACCCGGGTTGTCCAGATAGAAATGCGTCCCGTCGGCATGATTCTCGTGCAGAGCATCGATCCGGTCTAAGACTGCCCTCGCTCGGACGAGACCAACCGGGTACGCAGTAAAGAGAAGCGGGACGAACTTCCCGAGAGGGGTGAGAATTTGGTAATCCGGGTTGGGATTCATTCCCGGGCTGCAGATTGCCGGCCGCGTGGCTAGAACCCGCGCAGCCTGGCGGGCGTCACCACAATCGCCACAGAATAGTCCTCAGCAAAACCCTTCGGTGTCATGCCCAGATCTGTAATCCCTTTCCGATACTTCCGGAGGTACTCTTTGTGATCGTTGGCTGCCGGCGCGGTTCGGACCACGCTAGCGCGGCCAACCAGCACGGCCACCTCGCTCGCCTCTGCGTCCGAGCTGAAATGCAACGAAACATTTGGGTACCGGCGAATGTGGAGGAGCTTATAGGACTTTGGCTTGCTGTAGATGAGAACTGACGTCCCATCCCACCAGAACCAGACCGGCCTCGGCTGGGGGGTATTCCCCGGGCCGACCGTGGTCAACCAGATGACCTGCTCGGTCTTCAGCTGCTCGGCAACCCGGCGGCCAAACTTAGTAGAAAAGTCAATCGTTAGACCCATCAGAGTGCCTTACGGACTATGGAGAGCGAGTCGAGCTGTCGAAAGGTTTCGAAACCGGGCCATCGAAGAAGGCCAGATAGTCTGGGAGCAGCTCCGGGGAAAGTGGGCGAGCCTCGACGGGGGTGGGCATCAGGATCTCTCGTCCTCAGACATCGAGAGCTCGGCGGATCCGGACCACCATTTCACTTGGGTCATCGGTAGCCTCGACGATAGGCGCCAGCTCGGGTTCCTCCAGCGAGTCGAACTGGCTGCTCAACAGGTCCGGACCGAAGAAGTGACCTTGACGGTCTGCAAGCCTTCGCCTGAACAGTTCGTAGTCTCCTTTGAGGTAGACGAATCTTACTTCCTCCCGCCCGGCTGCGAGCCGGTCTCTGTACACCTGCTTCAGAGCCGAGCAAGCCAGAATGGCAGATGCTTGCCTGCCAATCCTGTCGGCGATGAGATCAGAAACTCTTTCCAGCCAAGCATGGCGATCCGCATCATCAAGTGGAACCCCCTTCATCATCTTCTCGATGTTTGGCCGAGGATGGAAGCGATCGGCATCCAAGAACTCCCACCCCAACGCCTTGGCCAAGAGGCCGCCGACCGTAGTCTTCCCAGATCCGGCGACTCCCATCAGGATGACGATCATTGCTTCGGCATCCTGGGTCACCTCAACTCTTCCGCTGACTTGGCACCCAAACCGCGCAGCCACTCGACCAGCCTGCGAGCTGCCTTCCACTGCCCGATCGCGGTGGCGTCGGCCAGAGGAGGATCGCCGCCAATGACCCCGCCGGGCTGATCGTCGCCGAGCCGCGTCTGAGCCAGGCCGGGATTCCTGGCCAACAACCGCTTCAGCGCAGGGAGATTGCCGGTGTGGATCGCGTCCGCCACTGCCAGGGCGAGCGCTTCAGAGGTATCGATATACAGCGGACTCTCCTTTCAAGTTGCGGCGACCGCACGGATCTAGCTCGGCTGCGCTGAGCGGGCTAACAGACGGAGATCCGTCCGCCCTCGGCCTAACCCCATCCGACCAGACCTCGAACGGCGTGGTCCGCAGCAACAGAACCCCGGCTCGATCGGTGGGGGAAACGATACCGATACGAGCAAGGGGCACTAGGTGGACCGGCCTGAGGTTTGGCCTTCTGCGATGGCCCTAACGGCCTCCAGCGTGCTTTGTGGCAGGTTGGCCTCGATAAGTTCGAACGCAGCCGCCTGGCTCAGGCGCCGCTGCTCGCGAAGCGCCTCGGCCAGCGCCTGTACCGAGCGCCAATTTGCGCGTAGCTCCCGCTCGGCGAGCGCATAGAAGTCCGTGAACATCAGCCCCATGGAAGCCGTCGGGTCGCTTGCCCCGAACTCCTCGCCATAGGACGCCAGCATCCCCCGGGCTCTCCCAAGCGCACGGGACTCCTCAAGCGGGGCATCCCCCCAGGCACACCCTGGCGAATGCGCACCGCAGCAGCCCCACCCATCAAGAAGAGTGGCGTGGTCAGGAGGCTTCTCACTGAGGGGGAAGGCCGTTCCAGCTTCGAGAGCTCATGGTCCATGTCGAGGAAGTCGAAGCCCGGCACCAGCCAGAACCGATCTGCTGACTGGATTGGTGCCGCAAACAGGTGATCAGCAATCCCCGCCTTCACGATGAGGAAGGTCATCACGGCATGGCCGGCTTCACGATAGGCGCGCGTTATGCGGGTTGCTAAATCCGAAGGCCTGGACTTGATCTTTTTTTGCCTCAGGCGGTCTCGGCTCCCCCGGGGACGACCTTGCGGGGGAAGACAAGAGCGCCGCCAACGAGCAATGCGGCCGCGATCGCCAGCAGCGTACCTCCCTCGAACCAGCCAAGCGAGGCGACAAGGACAACCGCGTCCAATCCCACGAGTATGCCAATCAGAATCAAGATGACCTTTGCCGGCCGGGTCAGTCCGAATACTGCGATGAGAGCCATGGACGCGAGTACGACGTAATGCCATGCAATCATAAGCCAGACAACCTTGAGGGCCGTCGTCAAGAACTCATTCAACGTAGTTCGGGTCAACGCCCCTGACACGTTGGTGAGTGAGGAGGCATGCAGAATAGCCGCGGCCAATAGGACCAGACTCCCGAGAGCGATCTAGACCCGGGCGGCCACCAACCTGGTTGGCATAGACTTGACCACCATGTGAGAGTCCCGCCTAGAACATGGTCCGGCAGCAAGCTCGATTCCCGATCAGTCCCCCGTAGACGGAAGCGGACTAAGGATCATGATCTCTGTTCCGAATGGATCAACTACCGGGCAGGATCGAATCGGCCTATACATCAGCTGGTCGGATGGAGCCTGCCCCCGGCCCCCTGCGGCAATGAAGGCGCGCTGAAGTTTTTCCGCTTCATCGATCGTCTCAACCTCGAACGCGACTTCAACATTCTGTGGACCTCCGCGCTTCGCCAAAGCGAAATCGCGGGTCATGTGGCGGATGGATGAGATAGGCTTCTCGGTATGAGTCGTAGTCCATCGCTGCTAGCTGACCGCTCGCTTACGCTCAAGCTCTCCCGTTTGGCCGCTCCGGGAGCTTGATATCAAGCGAAACCAGTGGTTGCGTCTGTTCAAGCCGGCCTATCCGCCGGCGATCGCGCCTATGATGAGAAGGGGCTCCGCCCCCGCTGCGACCGCCTCGGGAAGCGGAG
>CAYHSI010000104.1:0-7255 GCA_964359225.1 uncultured Anaerolineaceae bacterium | reverse complement strand
TCAGTCGGCACTCGCATCGCGTCATACCCGCCGCGCGGGAGCCCCACAGACCAAGCCCATCGCAAATTCGAATGTTGCTGGTTCAGGGGATGTAGTAGGTCATCCGCTGCAGGTGCAGCACCGGGTCAATGTATTGGACCCGCACCGAGCGGGGAACGCTGATCGAGGTGGGGGCGTAGCACAGGATGGCCCGAACGCCGCCCTCTACCAGCCGGTCCGTGACCGACTGGGCTTCGGCCACCGGGACAGCCAGCATCGCAACTCGGATCCGTTGCTCCCGCAGGTCTTGCGCCAGTTTCGCCGCGTCCCGGATCACAAACGGACCGACCTTGAGCCCGATCTTCCGTGGATCGTTGTCGTAGATCGCAACCACCCGGAAGCCCCGATCGAGAAACCCGGCGTAGTTGGCCACCGCTCGGCCAAGGTCGCCGACCCCGACCAGCGCCACGTCCCACGTTTGGGTAACTCTCAAGATGCGCTTGAGCTGTTCAGTCAGGTAGCCGATGCTGTAACCGGTACCCTGTTTGCCGAACTCGCCGAACTGGGATAGGTCTTTGCGGATCTGGGCCGACGAAATCCCCAGCTTCTCGCCTAGCTCCTGAGAGGAAGTGATCTCTTTTCCTTCGGATTCCATCTGGGAAAGTGCCCGCAGGTAAAGCGGCAGGCGGCCTACTACGATGTCTGGCACTGCGGAGGTCCCCATTTGGGCCCGTCTGGATGACGTTCGGCTAATCTATCATAGCCCAACCATAAGTGCAAACTGGCGCAAATGAACGCTTCCAAACCGCACAGGTATAATCCACCGACGCTCCGGCCAGGCATAAGAAATTTGCCATGTTTCTCGATGAGGTCACGATTACCGTTGCGTCCGGCAAGGGAGGGAACGGCATCGTTCACTTCCGTCGGGAGAAGTACATCCCCCGAGGCGGTCCGGACGGGGGGAATGGAGGCAAAGGCGGCGATGCGGTGCTCATTTGCTCCAGAACGCAGAGCACGCTTTCCGCTTTTCGTCACAAGCGTCGCTTCGCGGCCGCGGTCGGGCGGCCCGGTGGAGGCAGCAATCGGACCGGGCGCAGCGGGGACGAGCTGCTCATTCCGGTGCCGGCCGGGACGATTGTGCGCGACGCCGAGCTGGGCCAGCTGCTGGGCGAACTGATCGAGCCAGGGGACCGGCTAGTCGTGGGCCGAGGAGGTCGGGGCGGGCGGGGGAATGCCCACTATACCAGCTCAACCAATCAGGCCCCGCGGATGGCCGAGCGAGGCGCGCCGGCGGAGGTGCGCCGGCTGCGACTCGAGCTGCGTTTGATCGCAGACGTTGGGATCGTCGGTGTACCCAATTCCGGAAAGTCCACCCTGCTGGCCGCTGTGACCAACGCCCGACCGGAGATCGGAGATTATCCGTTCACCACCCTCCAGCCCCAGCTGGGGGTGGCCGACCTCGATGATGAGACCTCGCTGGTGCTGGCGGACATCCCCGGCTTGATCGAGGGAGCGCATACCGGCGCCGGTCTGGGGACCGGTTTCCTCAAACACATTTCCCGTACTCGGGCGATCATCCACCTGCTCGACGGGACGGCGGCGGACACGCTTGCCGATTTCAATCAAGTCAATACCGAGCTGGCGCTGTTCGACCCGCAGCTCGCCCGCAAGCCTCAGGCCGTCGCGCTCAACAAGGTGGACCTACCGGAGGTCAGGGCCCGCTTGCCCGAGCTGGAGGCCACATTCAAATCCCGCGGGGTTCAGCTCCGGCCCGTGTCAGGTCTTTCCCGCCAGGGTGTGCGGGAACTAGTCTTGGAGGCCTACCGTTTGGCCCAGGAAACCGAAGACGAGCCAGAGCAAGACCTTCCAATCTACCGGCCTAAACCGAACGGATCCGAGTTCCAGATCTCTCGCGCACAGGATGGCAACTGGCGGATCGAGGGGACCGCTATTGAGCGGGCGGCGGAAATGACCTACTGGGAGTATGAGGAAGCCGTGCGCCGCTTTCAGCGGATGCTGACCAAAATCGGCGTGACCGAGTCGCTGCGGGAAGCCGGTGCCAAAGACGGCGACACGGTGTATATCGGGGACCACGAATTGGAGTGGCGCGAGTGATCGGGGTGTTCGGGGGGACCTTCGATCCGCCCCATATCGGTCACCTGATCCTGGCGGAAGAGGCTCGCGGGGTCCTGTCACTCAGTGCGGTCTTGTGGGTGGTCACCGGGATTCCCCCGCACAAACCCGGTCAACCGATGACTCCGGTGTCCCATCGGATTGGCATGGTCGAGCGCAGCATTCACGGGAATCCGCAATTCGAGATCTCCCGGCTTGAGCTCGATCGCCCCGGTCCCCATTTCGCGGCTGAGACGCTGGAGCTGCTCGCCGCGGCATACCCGACCGAGCGATGGGCCTATGTGATGGGAGAGGATTCGCTTGCCGACCTGCCTAACTGGCACCGGCCCGAACGGTTCGTTCAGCTCTGCCAGTCGATCGTCGTCTTGCGCCGGTCCCAGGTCGAGGCCGATGTCGACCAGTTGGAGCGACAGATTCCAGGACTGGCGGCCAAAGTCCGGTTGCTCGAGGTGCCGCTGGTAGATATTTCGGCCAGAGACATTCGCCGACGGGTTCAAACGGGCCAGCCCTTCCGCTACCTGGTCACAGCCTCTGTGGCGGACTACATCCAAGAGCATCAGCTATACCTGTGAACCTGAGGTGGGACCGCGGTTGTACGCCGGCGATGCCCGCTACAACTCCGTAGCCGGTGGCTCGTCCGGGGAAGTTTCCGCGGGGGCTGGTTCCTCAACCGGAGCCGAGGCCGGCTCTGCGGGTCGGGGAGCGGCGCGCCGCAGCTGTTCCAACGCGACCCGGTTGGAGTGCCGGCAGCGGGGGCAGCGGACATCGTAGTGGTTGCCCTGGCTGCCTTCCAGGGCTGCCAGGGCGAATGCAATTTCGTCCTTGTTGATGGCAAAGCTCCAACCACAGCGGTAACAGCGAAGCTGCATTTCAAGCCTCCGTCAAGTAGTTAGGGTTGCTCGCCGGGCCGAGACGGCCCCCAGGGCGATCCCGACCAGGATCAATCCTCCGCCGGCGATCCGGAGGGTGGACGGCACCTCGTGGAGTAGCCCGATCGCCAGCAAGGTTGACCCCACGGCCTCTCCGAGCTGTCCGAGCGAAACGACCGCGGCGGGCAAATAGCCCAACGCCCAATTATAGGTCGAGTGGGCGACCAGCTGCGGCAGCACAGCCAGCGAGACCAACCAAATGTAGGTCGAGGGGCTAAAGCCGACCGCCCGTTCGCCCGCCGCCCAGGCCGCCAGCCCGAGCAACACGGCCGCGGTCGCGTAGGCGATCCCGATATACGGGATCAGCGGAACCTGCTGCCGCACCACCCTCCCGGTCAGGATGTACCCGGCGCCGGCCGCCGCGCCGCCTAGGGCGAGCAGATCCCCCTTGAGCGCCGTCCCGCTCAGGATTCCAGGCGCTGCTGCGCAGCTCGTCCCAAAGCACGCGTCGCTCAGCCCCACCAGGAGACTGCCGGCGGTCGCCACCAGCAAGCCGATCAGCAGCCGCCGCAGGATGGGCTCACGGATCATCAGCGGCGAGAGTGCGGCGACCATCAGTGGGGCGGTCTGCACAAGCACGATCGAACTGGCGACACTGGTAAACTCAAGGGACCGAATCCAGGTGGCAAAGTGTAAGGCAAGAAAGCCGCCGGCCAGCATCGTCAGGCGAACATTTCGGGGCGTCAGCGCGCTCAGCTCGCGCCGGGCGCGCAGCACAACCACCGGAGCCAGAATCAGGGTGGCGATCGCCAGACGGTAGGCGGCGATAACCAGAGAAGATGCCTCCGCCTGGGCATAACGAATCAGGATGGACGCGCTCGAAGCCGCCACGATTGCAACCCCGATGGCGAGTGTGGGCGGGACCTGCGGGCGGGGATTTTGCATAGCAAACTTGACATTATATGTCGCAGAGGTCTAAAATAGTGAAGACTCACACAAACGCGGGGTTGCCCGCCAAGCAGGGTTTGCTGCGGCAACACCCTCGGGAGGAATTGACCGATGCGCTTTGAACTGCCCCAACTTCCCTACGCCCACGATGCGCTGGAGCCCCATATTGACGCCCGAACCATGGAGATCCATCACGGCAAACATCATGCGGCTTACACCAACAATCTGAACAACGCCCTGGAGTCTGCAAAGGAATGGGGGGAGAAATCGATCGAGCAAATCCTGGCCGACCTGGATGGCGTGCCCGACGGAATTCGGATGGCGGTCCGCAACAACGGCGGGGGCTTCGCGAATCACAATCTATTCTGGACCATCATGGGGCCGAACGGCGGGGGAGAGCCAAACGGCGCGCTCGGCAAGGCGATTGGCGGTGCGTTCGGGGACTTTGCCAAGTTTAAGGACGAGTTAACCAAGGCGGCCGTCGGGCGTTTCGGCAGCGGGTGGAGTTGGTTGGCCGTCGATTCGAATGGGAAGCTGAAAGTACTCGCCACGCCGAATCAGGACTCGCCCATCTCACAGGCAATGACCCCGATCCTGGGTGTGGATGTGTGGGAGCACGCGTATTATTTGAAGTACCAGAATCGGCGGCCGGACTATGTGGCCGCTTGGTGGAACGTGGTTAACTGGGCAGAGGTCGGGAGACGATTCGGAGCGGCGACGGCTTGAGGTCGATCCATCAACTTTTCGGAGGAGCTGAATGACACACGTCATCACCAGCCTGTGCTTGCGAGACGGCTCGTGCGTGGATGTCTGTCCGGTAGAGTGCATCATCCCTGGAAAGCCGGTCGAGCAGTGGCCGTGGTTTTACATCGACCCGGACACCTGTATCGACTGCGGAGCCTGCATTCCGGAGTGCCCGTATCTGGCGATTTTCACTGAGGAAGAGTGCCCGTCGGACTATGCCGCCAAGGGCGGAGAGGTTCAGAGCATGCCGGTCGGTACGGCGGGCTTTGATCAGCCCTGGGATGGGAAGGACGAACATCAAGAGCCGGTTCACGTGTTCGCTACCCGAGTGATCCCGGCTGGCGAGGTTGTGGACCTGACCCCCGATATCCAACCCAACTATGATTACTTCACCAAGGGGCTCGGGTACAAGGCCCTTGACAAGTAGCCGTCTGCTGCCATGGAAATCCCAAGGAGCCTTCGGGCTCCTTTTTTCTTATAATTCGACCGGGAGCGGGACTCGAGGAGGCCAATGAGCGAGACGCGGATTGAAAGAGATTCCTTGGGCGAGATCGAAGTTCCGGGTCAGGTCCTTTACGGCGGGCAGACGATGCGGGCAGTGCGTAACTTCCCCATCTCCGGATTGAGGCCGTGGAGAGCATTCATCTGGTCGATCGCCACGATCAAACGGGCCGCAGCGGAAGTCAACTCAGGGCTCGGGTTGTTGGACCGCGAGCTGGCCGGGGTAATCGCCCAGGCCGCCCAGGAAGTAATCGACGGAAAGTGGGACCAGGAATTCGTCGTGGATCCGTTCCAGGCCGGGGCCGGAACCAGCCACAACATGAACGCCAACGAAGTGATCGCCAATCGGGCGACGGTATTGCTCGGCGGCGGGTTGGGCGAGTATCGGGCGAACCCCAATGATCACGTCAACATGGCCCAGTCGACCAACGACACGATTCCCACCGCGATTCGGCTTGGCTGCTTGTGGCGGCTGGATGAGCTGCTCGATGCAGTGGAGGCGCTGGGCGAGGCGCTGCGCGGTAAAGCCGTCGAGTTTGACGATGTCGTCAAGTCCGGCCGGACTCATCTGCAGGACGCGGTGCCGGTACGGTTGGGCCAGGAGTTCGGAGGATATGCAACCGCAGTGGCGCGGGACGCAGACCGGATCCGGCGGGCCGGGGATGGGCTTCGCCGCCTGGGGATCGGCGGCACCGCAACCGGGACCGGGCTGAACGCCCATCCGGATTACCCGCGGCGAATGGTCGGACGGCTTGCTGAACTCACCGGCCTGGAGCTCCGCAGCTCGACCGACTTCTTCGAGAGCATGCAGTCCATGGCGGACATGGCCGACTTCTCGGCCTCCATCCGGACGCTGGCGATCACCCTGACTCGAATTGCCAATGACTTTCGGTTGTTGTCGTCCGGCCCGGCCACCGGACTGGACGAAATCCGCCTGCCGGCGGTTCAACCGGGATCCAGCATTATGCCGGGCAAGGTCAATCCGGTGTTGCCCGAGATGCTCAACATGGCGATGTACCACGTGATCGGTTGTGACACGACTGTAGCGCTGGCTGCCCAGGCCGGGCAGCTGGAGCTCAACGTTATGATGCCGGTGCTGGCGCATAATTTGTTCGAGATGATGCAGGTCACGATCGGTGCGGTCCAAGCATTCACCGATCGCTGCGTACGGGGGGTGCTGGCCAACCGGGAGAAGGCTCAGAGCTGGCTCGAACGAAACGCGATCATCGTCACCGCCCTCAACCCGCTGATCGGCTATGCTGCGGGAGCAGAGCTGGTCAAAGAGGCGCTGGCGGGCGGCAAGACGGTATTCGAAGTGGCCCGGCAGCGGGTGCTGAAAGGTGATCTCCGCCACCGAGACGGCAGCCGGTCGGTCACCGCAGCCGAGCTCGAAGCCGCGCTCGGCGATCTGAGGCGGCTGACCGAAGGTGGGATTGTTGGCTGAGGTTTCGGAGGCCCACTCGGCTCAGTCCCCGAGCAAGAGCACCGCGGCCAGCACCGCCAGCGCCACGCCCCCAAACTCGTAGACCGTCCGGGGCTCGGCTCGCCCGAGCAGATGAGCCCTTCCCAGGCCGATCGAGACGTATCCGGCCAGGCCCAGCAGCAGCGCGGCCGGAATGGGCCGGAGCGGCCAGTAGTGCAGTCCCCAGGCCAACTGGGCCGTGATCCATCCGGCAGTCACCGCGTAGGGCCAGATCGATTTCCGGGTCCGCTCGAGTCGGAGCACTCTCCAGCATATGAGCCCGGTGGCCGCGAAGAGGACAGGAACACTGAAAACCGCCCGCAGGCCGCCGACTCGGACCGCGAAGGCGACTCCCACTGCCAACAGTATCCCGAGCCAGCGCAGGCCGAGGCCGGCGGTCGCGGTCCGGGGGTCGGCCGGATCCCACACCACAAACTCCGCGTACAGCACCGCATAGAGCAGCAGGCCGCCCAGCCCCAGGCCAATCGGCCAGGCCGGCCATCCGGGCAGTCCAGCCAGAATCGCACCAACTCCCAGCGCCGCCAGTCCGGGGAGGATCCGCGGCTCGAGTCCGATTGGGCGTCGCCGCGGGTGGGAGACCAGCACCCAATCCCCGCCG
>CAYHSI010000103.1:0-7380 GCA_964359225.1 uncultured Anaerolineaceae bacterium | reverse complement strand
CCCGGCCTGATCCAGACCCCGATGACCCAGGCCATGATCGATGATCCGAAGACCATGGAGAACTCCAAGGGTCTGTTGCCGATGCCCATCGGCCGTTATGGTCAGCCCGAGGAAGTGGCCGAGCTGATCGCCTTCCTGGTCAGCCCGGAGAACTCGCTGATGGTTGGCCAGGTGATCTTCATCGACAGCGGCAGCGAGGCGACGACCCGCGGTGAATTGGGCTGGATTTCCATTCCCCAGCCTGAGACAGCGGCCGCCTGACGAATCTGTCCTCCGAGAAGAATACAAGAGGCTGCCCGATGGGGCGGCCTCTTGCCGTCAATGCGACTGCTGCCCAGCTGCCTGATCTATGCCGCCGGAATCGCGACCGCCACGACATAGCCGACGAACATCAAGAGGCCCGTGAAAAGGTGCGCAAAGATGGTCGTGGCGTTGGCCGGGATCAACCGGTAGGGATAAGCGTGGTGCCGGCGCAGTCCTTGGAAGGCTCGCCAGGCCATGGGAACCGTGATCAATCCAAGTAGGGACGGCACCGGCAGCCCACCCACCGCCACCCCAGCCACGATGGCCAGATAGGCAGCCACCATCAACACCCCGTACCCGTTGATCGACATGGCCGGCGTCAAGCGGGTAATGATCGTTCGCTTGCCGGCCTTGGCGTCCCACATCCGGTCTGGGATTTCGTTGATATACAATACCGCCGCGATCAGCAGTCCGACCGGGATCGACACCAGCACGGCCTCGCGGCTCCAGCGCTGCGCCTGCACCCAATACGATCCCAGCACGACCACCGGCCCAAACCCGAGGCCGACCGCCAGCTCGCCCAAGCCACGATGGACCAATCGCACCGGCGGGGCTGTATAGAGGAACCCTAGTGCGAAGCCCGCCAGACCGAACCACAAGAGTTCCGGTCCCCGCAGCGCGGCCAGGACCAACCCGACCACGGTCCCCGCGAGGTAGAGGCCTATGGCAAGCCGCAGCAGGCTGGCCGGTTCGATCAAGCCGCGCTGAATCAGCCGCGAGCCGCCCGAAAATGGAGTCGGGGTCAGGTTCGCCTCGTCCGCCCCGCTGCGATGGTCGAAGTAATCGTTCAGCACATTGGTCCCGAGGTGGAATAAAGCTGCCCCGATCAGGGTCAGTGCGAACAATCCAAGGTTCAGCGCGCCGTCGCGCCAGGCGACTGCGGTTCCGAGTAAGACCGGCACCAAGGTGGCCGTTAGGAAAGGCAGCCGAGTCGCATTGACGAACAGCGCCCAGCGGGAAGGCCTGGGCGTCTCAGCCCGCACCTTCCAGCGGACGCGGTAAGTCCCGTTGCTCTTCTCGATCTCAGACTCAGCACCGACGATGTTGCAGAAGCCCTCGATCAGGCCGGTTTTAAAGCTTTCAAGCAGCCCATTGTCCATCTGCAATACAAAGTGATCGCCGGCCGACTCCACGATTTGGCTGGCGCCCGGGTCGTTGAGAAAATACGGGTGCACCTCGGTGCAGAAGATTTCCATCATCTTCTGCGGCCGGCCCTGCAGTTGGGCGACCAGGTTGCGGAAGATACTGGCCCAGCGCTCGACCGAAGCGACGGTGATCTGCTCGATCAGCGCCCCGTCGCCGCTGCCGAGCTGCCGATCAATAAACAACACCGCCTCGTTGAAGGGGGCCATCGGACAGTCTTCGTCTGAATCCATCTTGCGGAAGGCAGGCGCCCCGACGGCCTGCTCCAATCGGTCCCATCCCTCTGCTCCCAGCTTGCTGCGGTAGTTGCCGTACAGCAGCTGCCAGGAAAGTGCCTTGACCGTCTGCTCACCAATGGGTTTCATCGAACTCCTCCTCGGCGAAATGAAGGCATCGCTACGTTGCAGTCCCTTCGTTCGCATTCTGGGCCCTCAGCTCTCCGACGACCCGAACCTCAACCGGTATCCCCTCGATCTCCTGAGGCAGCAGGTCTTCCTCCCGCAGCTGAGCTCGGGGCAGTTTCTGCTTCACCATCACCACCAGCGCCAATTCTTGCCGGGCGCCGCCCCGGTAACCGACCCCGACCCCTACTACGTTGGCCATGGCCAGCAGCCGATCAGCGTTGGCCCGCGAAACGGCGCGGGCGTGTTCCAGCGCCTGCTCAGGGTTCACAGGTCGATCTGCAGGGCCTCCAGCACGTCCTGGATTGGATTGTGGATCGTGGCTTGGGCCGAGCCGGCGAAGAGCAGGCCCACAGCGCGGAGGGATTCGCCATCCACCAGCAGCGATCCCGAATCGCCACCCTGGGACATGGGAGTGGTGACAAACTGGCCCTCGAAGCGAGCGGTCCGGTTCTCACCGTAGTTGACCGTCACTGTAGTTTCGATCACGTTCACTTGTCCGGTCGTAAACCCGGTCGTACGCCCGGATTTCCTCACCGCCATCCCCAATGTCGGAGCCACCGTCCCCTGAACCTCGCCGATGTCGAGGATCTCTGGCAACAGATCCGCCGGATTCAATGGCTTGGCCACGGCCGCGTCCACCCGATTGACCGCCTGTGGATTCTCCTGAATCACCCGAAGGCGATGCCGAGATCCGACCAGCCGGGCCAACCCATTGAGTAGATCGGCGACCAGCTTGGCGATCCCGCAGGTGGGCGGCTCCTGGTTGAACTGGATCTCGACGAACCGTTCCAGCCGGGCGAGGGTGTCCGAATTCGGACTGCCGCCGTCGATGGCCCCGGGCTGCAGCACCGGATCGCCGACGATTGCCTGGTTGCTGTTGGCGAGCACGTGGTTGTTGGACAGGATCAGCCGCCCGCCGCCCGACCGATCCTGCACTACGGTCCCCAGGGTCCCGGCGGTCACTTTGAAGTGACCGATGCTGATCCCTCCCGGAGCCGGCCGCCAGCGGTCGGTCCGGGCCTGCTCCGCTCGCAGCTCGCCCACTTCCACCACATCGGTTGGAATCCCTTCCACCCGGGAGGGGACCAGCGCTTCCTCTGCGAGCCCGGCCCGCGGAACCTTCACTCGAACGAGGGCGACCACACACAGGTCGGTGGTGCGGCGCCCGCGAACCTCTTTGAATCCAGTTCCCACCCCGACCACATTGGGCTTTCGCAGGATGGTCTCTTTGAAGCGCTCTTTGACCTGGCTAACGGTTTCGGCTTGCACTTCGGTTCTCCATCGGCACCCACTTGCGATTTAACTCCCCGCGGTAGCCCGACCCCGGCCGAATGAGTCGGGCCTCGGCGATCTGTTCCAAGACCTGAGCGGTCCAGCCTCCCACCCGACCCACCGCAAAGGTGGGGGTAAACAACCCCGTGTCGAATCCCAGGCCGTGCAGGACCAGGGCAGTGTAGAATTCCACATTGGTCTTCAGCCCTCGGCCTGGCTTCAGCTCCTCCAGCACCCGCAGCACAACCTGCTCCACCGCCCGGGCATCCTTATTGAGTTGGATATCGCCGGCCTTCTTGAACAGCTTCTCGGCCGCCGCGCCCAACACATCGGCCCGGGGATCGCGCACCTTGTAGACCCGATGTCCGAAGCCCATGATCCGGCCACCGGCGTCCACGGTTTGGCGCACGTAGGCCTCGGCCTCCGCTTCCAGGCTCTTCCCGGAGGCCGCCGCTCGCGTGCGTAGCTCGAACACCATGTCCAACGCCGGCCCCGGCGCGCCCCCATGCAAGGGACCTTTGAGCGATCCGATCGCGCCCACCACTGCTGAGATCATGTCGGATCCCGTGCTGATGATCACCCGAGCCGTGAAGGTGGAGTTATTCATCCCATGATCGATGACGGTATTAATATACGTTTCCAGTCCGCGCACTTCGTCTGCTTCCGCTTCGCTGCCCCGCAGCATAAAGAGGTAGTTCGCGGCATGCGGCAGGTCGGGGCGTGGCCCCACCGCTGGTTTCCCATGCATCATCCGCCAGTAGGCGGCTACGATTGTTGCCACCCGCGCCACGATCGCCTTGGCCCGGGCCTGGTTGGCGGCCGGCGATGAGTCGGCCGGATCCGGATCGACCAGGGTCAGCGTCCCGGCACCCATTCGCAGCGCGTCCATCGGCGGCAGGGATTTGGCGGCCGCGGCCCGCAGGATGTCCATCGTTGGCCCGGGGAGCTCGCGCTGGGCGGCCAGCTCGGCCTGCAGCCCGCTCAGTTCCGAAGTGGTCGGCAGGCGATCCTCCCAAAGCAAGTACAAAGCTTCCTCAAAGGTGGCGTTGGGAGCCAGCTCCTCCAGCGGAAAGCCGCCGATAGTGAGCTCACCCGCCAGTCCATCCACTCGACTGAGTCGCGATTCGGTGACCAGCACGCCATCCAAACCTTTCGTCACACTCATCTTGCCTCCAGCGCTCGGGTCGGTTTCAAAGGGCACGCCGGCCGCACGGCGCACCGGTCTGATTCGACCGAGCGCTTCGATTGCTAGATATGGATCGCATGGCCCTCGGCGACATGGGCGGCCTCCCCCAACACCTCACTCAACGACGGATGGGCGTGCACGTTTCGGGCGATCTCGGCCGGTGTGAGCTCCATCATCTGAGCCAGGGTGAGCTCAGGCAATAGTTCGGTCACCTCCGGTCCAACCAGGTGCGCGCCGAGGATCTCTCCGTACTGGGCATCGGCGATCAGTTTGATCCAGCCGGCGGTCTCACCCATCCCGAGCGCCTTCCCGTTCGCCTGAAACGGGAAGCGCCCTACCCGCAGCTCGTGGCCGGCTTGCCGGGCCTGGGATTCGGTCATGCCAAAGGATGCCACCTGCGGCTGACAGTAGGTCGCCCGCGGCATCATCTGATAATCCAATTCGATGGTCTCGACCCCGGCAATGTTCTCGGCGCATACCGCTCCCATGGCCATCGCGACGTGGGCCAGCTGCAGCTTGCCGGTCACGTCACCGATCGCCCACACTCCCGGGACGTTGGTCGCCATCCGGGCATCAATCCCGACCATCTTTCGATCGTCAAGGGCCACTCCAACCTTCTCGAGCCCAAGGCCTTCGGTATTGGGACGAAAGCCAATCGCCACCAGCGCCTGCTCGGCGTCGAGCACCTGCTGCCCCGCCTCGCCGGTGACGGTGGCCTTAATCTTGGTCTTTAGGGTTTGAATGGCTTCCACCCGGGTGCCGGCCAGGACGTTGATGCCGCGCTTGCGAAACTCCTTGGTCAGTTCTTTGCTGACCTCCTCGTCCTCCAATGGGGCAATCCGCGGCAGCATCTCCACGATCGTCACTTCGACGCCGTAGCCGTTCCACAAGCTGGCGAATTCGAGCCCAATCGCGCCGGACCCCACGATCACAACCGACTTGGGAGCGGTAGTCTGCAGCACCGCCTCCCGATAGGTCAGCACTCGTTCCCCATCGATCTCGACGCCGGGGATCAGGATCGGCCGAGAACCGGTGGCGAGCACGACATGCTGTGCCGAGAGGGAGGCCACGTTTCCATCGGCGTCTGTCACGGTCAGCGAATGTGGCCCGGAGAAGGCGGCGGTTCCCATGTGAACATCGATCTTGTTCTTCTTCATCAAAAACCCGACGCCCTTGACCAGCCGGTCGGCCGCCTCCCGACTGCGGGCGACCGCCCGCGAGTAGTCCAGGGTGAGGCCCTCAAACCCAATCCCGAACTCCGCGGCCCGGGTACGCAGCAGGTGAACCAGCTCGGCGTTCTTCAGCAGGGCCTTGGATGGGATGCAACCCACATTCAAGCATATGCCCCCGAGCCACTCCCGGTCCACGATGGCGGTCTTCAGCCCGAGCTGGGCGGCCCGGATCGCGCAGACATATCCCCCGGGACCGGCCCCGATCACGATGACGTCATAGTCTGACATTCGGCGATTCTCCTATGTGAATCCGCGCCGGCGAGGGAGCTCAGGGGCCTCAGGCCCAAGCCTGCAGTCGGTCGACGACCACGGCCAAGAAATGATCGGCAATCGCGCCGTCAATAATCCGGTGGTCGAAGGTCAAGGTCAAATACACCATCGGACGCACCGCCAGGCTGTCGCTGGGCTCTCCGCCGGGTCCTTGGTTCTCAATCACAACCACCCGTTTCTGCAGCTTGCCGATCCCCAGGATGGCACACTGCGGCTGGTTGATGATCGGCATGGCAAGCAGCGACCCACTCACACCGTGGTTGGTGATGGTAAAAGTCCCACCTTGAACCTCGTCGGGGTCGAGCTTCCGGTTGCGGGCCCGCTCCGACAGGTCGTTGACCGATCGGGCCAATGCCAGGAGCGAGAGCTGGTGTGCATTCTTTACCACCGGCACGATCAGGCCCCTCTCACCCAGCGAGACGGCCACTCCGACGTTGACTTGCTGGTGCAGCACGATCCCCTGGTCGCTCCAGGACGAATTGACCATCGGTACTTGCTTCAGCGCCTCTACCGTAGCGGCCACGAAATAGGGGCTGAGGGTGAGGTTGACCCCATCCTGTTCAAAGGCTGCCCGATTGGCGGCCCGATGGGCAAGCACCCGGCCGAGATCGGCCTCCATCACGGTCGTGACATGGGGGCTGGTGTGCCTTGAGCGCACCATGTGCTCGGCGATCCGGGCCCGGACCGGATCCAGCGGCTGCACCTTCAACGAGGGAGCCGTGACGGCGGGCTTGAATTCCCCGAGAACTTCCTCGGTCGGCCGGAAGAGCTCGCCTGAGGCCGGCTCCTCCCATGGCGGTGCCGGCTTCTTCGCCTCCAAGTAGCTCAGGACGTCCTTCTTGGTGATCCGCCCGCCCTGACCACTTCCGGGCACCTTGCTCAGGTCCACCCCATGTTCAGCGGCAATTCGGGCAACCACCGGTGAGATGAACCCCACCTCGGCCTGCTGGTCGACGGCCGCCACCGGGCTCGTCGGTTCCGGTTGGCGCACGGGCGCGCTCGCAACCGCCGGCGCCTTGGACGCGACAAATTCGCCGTCCGTGCGTCCGGAGGCGGGAGCCTCCGGCACCTTCTCGCTCGGCTCTCCGATCAGCGCCAGCACGGTTCCGGCCCGCACCGTCTCCCCCTCGGCTACCAGGAGCTGTAGGACGGTCCCGCTGGCCGGCGAGGGAACTTCGGTGTCGACCTTGTCGGTGTTGATCTCGACGAGCGGCTCGAACTCCTGGATTCGCTCGTGTTGCCGCTTCAACCATTTGGTGACCGTGCCCTCGACGACCGACTCGCCGAGCTGGGGCATGATGACTTCGATCGCCATGAGTTCTGTCCTCTCAGCTTTCCTCGATCAATAGCCGGCCAGATCGCGGATGGCCGCCGCGATCTTGTCCGGGTTGGGCATGAACCAGTCTTGCAGCGGATGGCTATATGGAACAGCCGGAATATCCGGCCCGGCCAGCCGCCGGACCGGTGCGTCGAGCTGGGTGAAAGCCTCTTCCGCCAGAATCGCGGCGATCTCGGCTCCGTAGCCGCCGGTCAGGTTGTCTTCGTGCACGATCAAGGCCTTCCCGGTCTT
>CAYHSI010000102.1:0-7466 GCA_964359225.1 uncultured Anaerolineaceae bacterium | reverse complement strand
GATGGCCTGGTATTCATCGGCCACGGCCGGTCAACGGACCGGGCTCTGCTGAACGCAGTCCGGGTCGCCCGCGAAGCCGTTTCGGCCGGATTGCTGCAGGCCTTGCGAGAACGGCTGGCACTCGCCCTCTCCAGGGTTCCCGGATGACCCAGAACGGCGATCGACGTCGCCGAGTCGTGATCACCGGGATGGGAGTGGCGAGCCCGGTCGGTTCCACCCTCGAGAAGTTTTGGACGGCCCTGCTCGCCGGGAAATCCGGCATCCGACGGATCACCCGATTCGACGCCTCCGGATTCCCCTGTCAGATTGCAGGCGAAATCCCCGACTTCGAAGTTGAAGACTTTCTTTCGCCAAAGGAAGCCCGGCGAATGTCCTTCGCCTCCCAGATCGCGCTCGGCGTCATCCACATGGCAGTCCAAGACGCGGGTCTGCCTAAACGGTTCTCGAATCCAGAACGGGTCGGGGTGAGCCTTGGCACCGCAATCGGCGGACTTGAGCGCGCTTTCACCGCGTATGCCGAGTATCTCGAAAAGGGATGGAGCAAAGTCAACCCGTTCGTCATCCCTTCGGCTATGCACAACACCGCCACGTTCTATGTGGCCGAACGCCACTCCGCTTTCGGGCCGAACAAGACGATTGTGACCGCCTGTGCCGCCGGGACGCAGGCGGTGGGGGAGGCCGCCGAGATGATTCGGTTGGGACATGCCGACGTTGTACTGACTGGCGCGGCCGAGGCAGCCGTGTCGGACTTCATGTTCGCCGGTTTCGCCGCGATGCGAGCCCTGCCGATCAATTACAACGACGATCCCGAACGCGCCTCGCGCCCGTTCGATGCCGCCCGGGAAGGCTTCGTGTTCTCAGAAGGCGCTGCCGGGCTGGTCCTGGAAAGCCTCGAACACGCGCAGCAGCGCGGCGCCCGCATCTACGCCGAGGTGGCCGGGTATGCTAGTTCGAGCGACGCCTTCCATATCGCTACGCTGGAACCCAGCGGCCATGGAGCCCTGCGCACGATGCGCTGGGCGCTCGAAGACGCTCAGCTCGCCCCAAGCGAGGTCGGGTATGTCAACGCCCACGGGACCTCCACCCCCACCAACGATGCGGTCGAGACCCTGGCCATCAAGCTGCTTTTTGGTGATCGGGCCTACGACATCCCAATCTCCTCCACCAAGTCGATGCTCGGACATGCGATGGGTGCTTCGGGTGCAATCGAGGCGGTGGCCTGTGCGCTCACCCTCAAGCGCGGAACGATTCACCCGACGATCAACCTCGAGCATCCCGATCCCGCCTGCGATCTGGATTACGTGGCCGACGGCGCCCGCCAAGCCGATGTGACGGTTGCCCTCTCTAACTCGTTCGGCCTCGGCGGCCAAAACGCCTGTCTGATTCTGCGCCGGTTCGACGACTAGTGCGTCACGTTCTGGATGCCGCGAAAGTCCGGCGATACGCGACGATTTCTCGGGTGCTCTCGTTTGGCGGTATGGGCATCATGGGGATCGGACTCGTCGTGTCGTTCCGGCAGACCACTCGGCTCGACGGGGTGCTCGGGCTATTCTTGGCCGGTATGATCGCTTCCCAGCTCGGCATCCCTATGCGGAATCGGTGGGATCGTCGTCCACGCGTCGACGAACTGCTGGATCGCGCCCTGAAGGGCCTGGATGGTCGGTTTTCGATCTTTCATTACTCACTCGGCGCTAGCCATGCTGTGATTTGCCCAGCGGGGATCTTTGTCCTGCTGCCGCGCTTTGAGGACGGGGTGGTCGAATACCGAGATGGGAGATGGGTGCGGACCTTGCAGAAGCGGGGGCGACTCCGCCGGGGCGGCATTCGGAGGATCGATGGACTCGACCGCCAAGCCGCAGCGGAGGCTGATCGCCTGCAGCGGCGCCTGGTGAGGAAATTAGGTCAGGCTCAGATCCCCCCGGTGGACCCGCTCGTCGTATTCCTGAACTCTGCGGCCGAGCTTAGGCCTGATGGGGCCCCCACCCAGGCGGTCCACCTCAAGAAGCTCAAGGCTACCCTTCGCCAGCTGCCGAAGGCCCCAACCCTGTCAGAGTCGCAGTTGGCGCTGTTGGCAGGCGAGCCGGCCTAGCTCTTCAGGTAGTCATCCAAGGCGGCTCGGCTGATCCGGTAGGCCTTGCCAATCTTCTTGGCCTTGAGTTCCCCCGCCTTGATGGCAGCCAGCACGTCTTCCTCGGCGACTTTCAAGTATCCCGCAGCCTCGCTCGGGGTCATGACATCGCTTCCCCCGCCTTCGGCACTCCCCGCCTCGGCGGACTGTGCTCCCTTGCGAACCGCGTCACTGATTGCGCTGCCGATCCCCATGCCGGCGCCAATCCCCGCCGTGAGGCCGGCCCCACCGGATGGGTTCTGAGCCGCGTCGCGCATTGCATCCGCCGCCTGCAGTTGGGTGTAAGTCTGCACGTCGAGCATCCCCATCGCCCGCAGCTCTTCGGCCGACTTGTCGGATGGTTTCAGGCTCTCGATATAAAAGGCCTTAAGCTTCAGCCCAACCGCCTTGAAGTCGTCTTGCGCCTTCGCCCGCACCCCGGCGCCCATTTCCTCGACCATACCGATCAGCTCCGGCACGTTGCTGGCGTCGGTCGTCTCACCCAGCAGGTCCTGGAGCTTCGACAGCAACATTGAACGCAGCCGGTCATTGATGTCCCGGGCGCTGTAGGCCCCCAGCGCGCCCACGAGTTGGGTGACGAACTGCTGGGGATCGGCGATTTGCACCCCGTAGGTCCCAAATCCCTGTAGCAATGCGATCCCGAGGCCGACCCCTGGGTTCCTAACCAGAATCGGCTGTGGAGTGCCCCATTTTTGATTGGCAAACTCGCGAGTCGAAACGAAGTAGACCTCGGCCGGGAATGGATTCTTCCCGTCGAACGCCTTGCCAATCAGATCCACAAGCAGGGGGATGTTCGCGGTGGTGATCGTGTGGCGACCCGGCCCGAACGTGTCGAGGGCCTTCCCATCCCGAAAGAAGACTGCACTCTGGGCTTCGCGGACGATGACCTGGCTGCCGATCCGGAAATCTCCTGCTCCGCTCTCGGGCAGCCGATGGACGAACTCGTCCTGCATTTCGTTCGGGTACTCAACGACGTCGAAGATCCTTGCCATCATTGCTCTCCTACTTGCTCAGGATGACTTCAGCCCGGCCCTCATAGAGCCGGCTCGCCTCGGCCGCAACTTCGGTGAGATTGTGGATAGCCTCCGATAGTCCGTCCTTGCCGACCGCGCCAGCAAGCTGGTCGACCGCCGCTCGAACCTGGTCGCTGTTCTCCAACAGCGTGAGGTCATACGCGTAGATCCGCTGCAATTCGTCCTTCTTGATCCGAACTGCATCGAAGAATCCGGAGTAGCCCCGCGGTGCGCCTCGGACTCGGTCGATGAATGTCCGGAGCTTGATCGCCGCGGATTCGATTTCATCCAAGCGCTCCAACTGCTTTGCCGTAACCAGGCTCGCCTGAACATCGGATATCCGGCTCCACTCCGTCTCGTACCTCGCCGCGATGGAGTCCCTCAAGATCTTGTCCGCTTCGCGTCGGCGATCCCGATCATAATACCCCAGGAAGCCTGAGACGAAGTTTTGAATCTTGCCAATCAAATCCTTTCCCTCTGTGATCTTCTCCATCGGGTCGATCATCCTACCCTCCTCCTGTTCCGTGCCAAGAGTATAATTCGCCGCTCGACCCTCGCACCCTTTCCTTGAACACTCCAAGCACACTCCGTCTGCCGGCCCACACCTGGGCCGGGCTCGGAATCCTCGCCGTAGGGCAGGCGCTGCTGGCAGCCGGTAACCGTTGGATGGCAACCTGGCTCACTCCGGTGATGTGGACCGGAGTGATCTTGTTAATAGATGGGTTGGTTTTCCGGCTGCGCGGACGCTCCTGGGTCATGAGCCGTCGACGGGAGCTCCCGCTGCTGGTTCTTGCCTCCGTCGGGGTTTGGCTGATCTTCGAGGCCTACAACCTGCATCTCCGCAATTGGCGCTACGAGGGGCTTCCGGCCAGCAGCCTGGCACGGGATTTGGGTTACTTCTGGTCCTTTGCCACGATCATGCCCGGAGTCTTCGAAGCAAGCGACCTGTGCCTGGCGATTTTGGAGCGCCGCCGACCCGCGGTACGAATCCCTAACTCGATGGGGAGGGTCGGTCGGCCGTGGGCCTGGTCGATTGCCGGGATCGCGATGATTACGATCCCCTTGGCTCTGCCTCCGGAGACCGCCGCTTTGCTTTTTGGCGCGGTCTGGATCGGGTTCTTTCTGCTGCTGGACCCTTTGAACGAGATGCTCGGGCTGCCAGCGCTCCGCCAACGCTGGAGCCTCGGTGATCGGCGGCTGATTCATTCGCTCTTGCTCGGCGGCATGATCTGCGGGTTGCTCTGGGAGAGCTGGAACCACCAGGCGGCCGCGGCGGGCGGCGCCTATTGGATCTACATCTTCCCTGAAGCGCTGCGCCCGCTCGGCTTGCGTTTCGGGCAGATGCCGGTCATGGGCTTGCTTGGATTTCCTCCGTTCGCCTTGGAGCTGTTCGGGTTCTACCAGTTCATCCGTCAGATCTTGGGGGGCGATCGGGTCTACTCTCCCGGCCATTCATAGAATACGAGCATCGTCTGGCCGTACCTGCGCCGGTCGATCTCGACCAGCCGCCGAAGCTGCAGCGGTTCGTGTTCCTTCGGATGAATTTGGGCGATCACCCAGGCATCCGGATTTAGCCAGACCCCGCGCTGGTCGAGGCCCACAACCGCCCGGCTCCAGTGCTTGGAGTATTGGGGCGGAGCCACATAGACGAGGTCGAACCGATCTTTGGATCCTGCGCCGAGTATCGCGAACACATCGCCTTGAATCACTTTTGCCCGATCGCTCAAGCCGGTGTGCTCCAGGTTATGCCGAATCGTTTCAATGGCTCGCGGGTCCTTTTCAACGAATGTGGATTGGGAGGCTCCCCGGCTGAGGGCCTCAATCCCGACGCTCCCGGTCCCCGCGAAAAGGTCCAGGAAGGTGCAACCACCGATTTGAGGGGCGAGAATGTTGAAGAGTGCTTCTTTGACCTGATCTCGGACGGGCCGGGTACCCTCACCGGGGACCAGGCGCAGGCGCCGCCCTTTCGCGGTGCCGGCGACTACCCGGATCGGCATTTCAGGTCAGCAGTTCGGGGATTGCATCCGGAGTCGTGGCTACCGAGACTCCGGCCGATTCGAGGGCCGCGATTTTGTCCGACGCCAAGCCCGAACCGCCCTCGATGATGGCCCCGGCATGTCCCATCCGTTTCCCGGGTGGAGCGGTCTGCCCGGCGATGAAGCTCACGACCGGCTTGGTCATCTGATCCCCGATGAATTCGGCCGCCCGTTCTTCGTCCGTCCCGCCAATCTCCCCGATGAGGACGACCGATTCGGTATGCGGGTCGGCTTCGAATAGCTCAAGCACGTCCAGGAATGTGGTCCCGATCACAGGGTCGCCGCCGATCCCGATGCAAGTCGAGACCCCCAGTCCGCTCCGCTGCAGAGCGTACAGGACCTCGTAGGTCAGGGTACCGGAGCGAGAGACCACACCGACCGGCCCCGGCTCGGCGATATGCCCGGGGATGATTCCCACCTTGCACTCCCCGGGAGTCAGCAGACCAGGGCAATTCGGTCCGATGAGTCTTGCGCCGGCCCGGTCCAGGTATTCGCGGACCATGATCATGTCCTGCACCGGGATCCCCTCCGTGATGCATACAAGCAGGGGAATCTGGGCGTCGGCCGCTTCCAGCATCGCATCGACCGCGAATCGGGCGGGGACGAAGGATACGCTGCAGTTGGCCCCGGTCGCTGCGATCGCCTGATCGACTGTGTCGAAGACCGGGACCTTGCCCTCAAGGACCCAATCGCCGCCTTTGCCTGGCGTCACGCCGGCGACGATCTTAGTTCCGTAGTCGAGCATCTGCGCGGCGTGAAAGATCCCTTCGCGTCCGGTGATCCCCTGGACCATCAGACGGGTGTCCTTGTTGATGAGGATGCTCATCCGACCGCCTCCACCCGCGAGGCCGCGATGGCCAGCCTGGCCGCCTCGCTGAGGGAAGCCGCGGTTGTGAGGTCTGCCTCAGCCAAGATTTTTCGGGCCTCCTCCTCGTTTGTCCCCACCAATCGAATCACGATCGGCACCTGGCGCTCGATTCCTGCAAGGGCCATCAAGATTCCGCGGGCAACTTCGTCGCAGCGGGTGATCCCACCGAAGATGTTGAGCAGGATCGAGCGAACACTCTCGTCCGCCAGGATGATCTTTAGGGCGGCGGCAACCTTCTCAGCCGCCGCGCCACCGCCTACGTCGAGAAAATTCGCCGGCTCGCCACCAAACGATTTGATCACATCCATGGTCGCCATTGCCAGGCCGGCCCCGTTGACCAGGCAGCCGATGTCGCCGTTAAGCTTCACGTAGGACAGACCATACTTGCGGGCCTCCCGCTCCGAGGCTACTTCCTCATCGATATCCCGCAAATCGGCCAGCCCGGGATGACGGTACAGGGCGTTGTCGTCAAGGACGATTTTCCCATCGAGCGCCAGCAGTTTGCCGGCGTCGGTGATGACCAGGGGATTGATTTCCGCCAGGGTAGCGTCGGCGTCCAAGAAGGTCCTGAACAGGCCGCTGGCGATTCGAGCGAATTCCGACCACAACTGTCGAGGCAATTCCATCGAAGTTGCCAGATTACGGGCCTGGTACTCGCGCAATCCCAGGAAGGGATCGACCCACACTCGCACGATCCGCTCGGGATCCTTGCGAGCCACCTCCTCGATCTCAATCCCCCCTTCCACCGAGGCAATCATTACCGGCACTCGAGCGGCGCGGTCGTTGGTGACTCCCAGGTAAATTTCGGTCTGAATCTCGGCGGCTTCATCGACCAGCACTTTGCGAACCGGCAACTCATTAATCCGCATTCCAAGGACCTGGGTAGCCAGTTCCTCCGCCTCCTCGGGGGATCCAGCCAGCCGGATCCCTCCGGCCTTCCCCCGACCGCCCACCAAGACCTGTGCCTTAATGACCGCCCTGCCGCCCAGTTCCTCGGCGATGGCTCTTGCCTCCGAGGCGGTCATCGCCACCCTACCCCGCGGAACGGGTATCCCGTGCTGGGCGAACAGCTGTTTGGATTGGTATTCGTGGAGCTTCATCCTGCTTCGGGTACGTTGAATCGCATCAGGCGATCGTTGCTAGAATCTACCACCCACAGATCGCCGGATGCCGAGAAGATCAGCCCCACCGGCAATCCGAACTGGTTGGACCCGGCACCGAATCCTCCCCAGCCAAAGGCGAACTCGCCTTCCGGGCTGAAGCAGAGCACTCGATATCCTTCCGGATCTGAAAGGCAGACTGTGCCCAGCCGGCTCACGGCCAGGTACGGTTTGTTCTCGAGGGACTGACCAAGCCATCCATCGATCGGCCACTCGGCGCCTGCGCTGAAGACTGAGCCTGCGACCTCTTCGAAGACTTGC
>CAYHSI010000101.1:0-7499 GCA_964359225.1 uncultured Anaerolineaceae bacterium | reverse complement strand
GGACCTTCCGCGGCGGGCCGAGCGCCAACGACGTATACCTGCGGCTCAAGACCGGCCTGACCGGGAGCCCGATGCCATCCTACGCCGAGGTCCTATCGGACGACCAGTTGTGGGACCTGGCTTACTTCGTCGACTCGCTCGGAGAAGATCAAGCTCCCCAAGCACAGCCCTTTATCCTGGCCGCAAGGGTCGATGGGCCGCTTCCGACCACCGCCGCGGATCCGATCTGGCAGCAAGCCGAAGCCAGCTTTTACCCGCTGGTCGGTCAGCTGATGCGTGAGCCGCGCAATTTCACCCCGCGAATCCAGGAGATCTGGGTGCGGGCGCTCCACAACGGATCTGAGTTGGCGCTTCGTCTGGAGTGGAACGACCGATTCGCGGACCAAGGCGAGACGACTGACTTGCTGACGGCTGACTCGCTAGCCATCGAGTTTCCGGCCGAGCTATTCGAAAACGATGAACGGCCCTACTTCGTATTTGGTGAGCCCGGCAAGCCGGTCAATCTCTGGGTATGGGACGCAAGCAGCAACACGATCGTGGAACAAACGAGTGAGGGAGTCGGTAGTCGGGTTGCACACCCGAGCCAAGATCTCACGGGCCGGGTCGAGTATGAGGCGGGTCGATACACTCTGGTGGTCGCCCGGTCGCTGGTAACGACCGACGAGGCAGACCTGCAGATCCCGCAAGGCGAATTCGTCCCGATCGCTTTTGCGGCTTGGGATGGAGCGTCCGGCGAGCAGGCGGAGTTTGGGGCGATTGGATCCTGGCAGGCAATCTACCTCGAACAGCCGGTCCCGTTGCTGGGCTATGCCTGGGTTCCGGCGGCAGTCCTCGCGGCAGCCGGCCTCGAGTGGGGTATCGCTCGGCGAGTTCGCAATTCGGCGCCCAAGCCTGGCGGAAGATGAGATATGCTTTGGGACGTGCTCCAACCGCTTGAGAAACCAGAAACTCCAAATGGAGGAAGAATGAACCGAAGTTTGTTGCTGAGCCTGGCTACATTGCCCGTACTGGTAGTGCTCGCGGCCTGCGGCGGGGCCGCGCCGGAGCCGACTGCGGCTCCGACCCAACCTACCGCGGCCACCCTGCCGCCGGCGCCCGAGGGATATCAGGGCGGCGCGGTTACGGACGGTGGGACGATCACCGGCACGGTCAGCTATGGCGGTCCGCCGGTCGAGCCGGAAATTGTGACGGTAGACAAAGACAACCAGGTCTGTGGCGACACCCTCGAGCTCACCCCGGTGCAGACCGACTCGGCGGGGGGTCTGGCCAATGCGGTCGTGCGGATCACGGACATCTCCTCCGGCAAACCCTTGAGCGAGCTGGGCTCGGATTTCGTGCTCGATCAGCGGGGCTGCGTGTACTCGCCCTCGGTCGTGATCGTACCGGTCGGATCGGCGTTGACTGTCCTCAACAGTGATGGGATCCTGCACAACGTGCACACAACCCCGTTCGACAATCCGCCGCTCAATGTAGCGCAGCCGGGAACTCAGGCGGAGATTAGCAGCGATGAATTTACCTTTGCCGAGATTATCCCGGTCGACTGCGACGTCCATCAGTGGATGCATGCCACGGTTGTGGCGGCTGACAACCCCTACGCGGTGGTGACCGGTGCGGACGGACGCTTTACCCTCACCGACGTCCCAGCCGGCACCTATCGGGTCGAGATCTGGCATTTGGAGCTCGGGACTCTGACATTCGACGTGACCGTGGAGGCCGGAGGCACAACGACCCAGGACGCCGAGTTCTAAGTGAGACCAAGACTGCGCGCTGGGCTGGCAATCGGACTGGTGTTGGTCGCCAGTTTCGCGCTGGCGAGCCCCACCGGTGCCCAAGGCGGGCAGCCGCCGGACTACCGCAACTACTTCGGCATCGATTCGCGGCTGGTCATTTGGATCGTCTCGCAGCTCCACCTGCTCTTCGCGGCCTTCGTCCTCGGAGTGCCGATCTTCGCGTTGGTCACCGAATACATCGGCCACCGGAGCGGTCAACCGCGCTTCGACAAGCTGGCCCACGATTTCACCAAGCTCTTGGCGGCCGCCTTCTCAACCACCGCGGCTTTTGGAGGGTTGCTGGCGTTTAGCCTGTTCGCCCTCTATCCGACCTTCATGTCGCATCTTTCGGATGTGTTCAGTGCCAGCTACGCCTGGTACGGTCTGTTGTTCTTTGCCGAAGCCTTCAGCATGTACTTCTACCTGTACTCCTGGAACCGTTTGCAAGGGCCGAGGAAGAAATGGCACCTGCTGTCGGGAGTCATGTTGAATCTCTTTGGGGTGGCAGTCATGTTGATCGCCAACTCGTGGGTATCGTTCATGATGAGCCCGCCTCTGGCGGAGGTCGAGGCGGAGACCGGAGCCGTCCTGTCGACCGGCCTCAATCCGTCTACCTTGGAGTGGACCGGCACCCTGTGGGAAGCGATCAACAACCCGCTTTGGACTCCGTTGAACATCCACCGGTTCATCGGCAACATCGCCTTCGGGGGTTTCATCGTCGGCGCCTACGCGGCGGTCCGCTTCTTGAACGCCAAGGACGAACAAACTCGGGCCTACTACGACTGGATGGGGTACATGGGGAACTTCATCGGGGTGGCGGCCTTGATCCCGATGCCGTTCGCCGGCTACTACATCGGTAGGGAGGTGTATTCCTACAGCGCAGTGATGGGGAACAACATGATGGGGGGCACCTTCTCCTGGACCTTCATCATGCAGGCGATCCTCATCGGGGCGCTGTTCATCGGGGCCAACTTCTACTTATGGAGTGGGATGAGTCGGATCCCGGGATCCGAGCGTTACTCCAGATACATCAAGTGGTTGGACGTCATTCTGATTGTCTGCTTCGCGATCTGGATGACCCCCCACAATCTCCCGCTCACGCCCAGCGAGCAGGCGGTCATCGGCGGTCAATTCCATCCGACCTTGAAATTCCTCGGGCTGATGGCCGCCAAGAATGCGGTGATCAACTTCATCATTGTGGCGACCTTCCTCAGCTTCCTGATCTACCGCCGCGGTAACAAGGGAGATCGGGTACCCGTCAGCCGGCAAGGCGGCGGGTCCAAACTCATCCTGTTCGCCGGGTTTGCGATCATCGCCCTGGTGCTCGGCTGGTACGCCTCGGTCCTCTTCGGACTAGAACCCTCCGAGCTGGATCTCAGCCCGGATAAGTCCACCTACTTCCGCCTGCCGGCCTACCTGCTGGTGGCGCAGATTCTGGCGGGCGCGGTGGCGATTGGCCTCACCCTGCGGGACCGAGGCGTGGTTGGCCAACTCGTTTACTTGGGCGCGACCGTCGTCAACTCGGTGCTGATTCTTGGGCCATACGGGTTCGTGGTCATGACTCAGGCCAATCCGTTCTTGCGCAACATCGCAGTGGCCCAGTGGTTGATCACGATGTCGAGCCTGCTATTCGTTACCGCTATCGACATCGTGTTGCTGCGCGGTGCCAAGGAGATTGGGGCCATTCAGTGGGGGAAGATGAGCGGGCGTAGCCAGTATGCTTTGATCTTGCTGGTGGTCGGGGTCGTGATCCTGATGAGTTTGATGGGTTTCATCCGCTCCGGCTTGCGGGAGGACTGGCATATCTTTGGCGTCCTGCGCGATACCTCCGAAGGCGCCTTCACCCCGAGTATGGCGGTGATGGCGCGGGTCATTGCTGGCATCGTGACCGCCTTCGTTGCCCTGGTCGGGTTTGTCTTCTGGTTGGCAGGCTTAGGGGAGCAAGGCGACGTGAAGCCGCCCCTGGTTCACCCGGAGCTCGCGTCGGCCTCCGGCCAAGACTGATGGCCCAGTGGTATGCCCATCTGCTGTTCAGGGGTGACCAGCTCCTGGGCGAAGGAACGGGCGAACCGGCCAAGATCGAAGGCGTGCGGGCAGACGGGGACGGCGATCCCTATACGGCGGTCGTGATCTCCGGCTATGCCTTGTACGGAAAGCTGCGAGGCTTCTACTCAGTAGGGGTCTCCTTCATACGGGTTGACCCGCAGAGCGGGGTCGCCAACTACGCCTCCGAAGAAAGCTCCCTCGGCAAAGAATCGGTGGCTTCGCTCTCCCCCAAACAAAGAGCTGCCACCGCCGAATGGCTAATCCATTTCGATCCGGGGGCCTGGGAGAACTCGACGGAGCCCTTCAAGCTCAGCCTGACTCAGCCCGAGCTGCAGCCGGAGCCCGCCGGATGAAGTTGCTCCGAGTTGCGGCGGGCCTGGCCTGCCTGGGCAGTTTTGTCGCGTTGCTCGCCGATCTTCCGCCCGTGCTGCTGCCCTGGATCTTCTGGTTCCTGGCGGCGGCGGGTCTAGCGTCCTATCTGTGGCCCGGGATCCGCACCGGTCTCTTCGTGTTAGTCATGCTCGGGCTGTTTGTCTACATGGGGGCGTTGGTGACCCGGATTTCGGGCGGTGAGTTCCAGGTGGCAGCCGCCGAAGGGATCAGCGTCGAGGCCGGGGAGGCGATCTACTGGGGGAAGGGGAAATGCAGCACCTGTCACAGCCTCGGGGACCGCGGCTCGGCGGTCCGCGGCCCGAACCATGCCGACGTCTGCGCCAAGGCTCGTGACTTGCGGATTGCGGAACGCCAGGCGGCGGGTGCCACTCAGATCCAGACCGCCACCGACTACCTAGTCGAATCGCTCGCCGAGCCGGATGCCTACATCGTGGAAAGCTTCTCGGCCGCGATGCCTAAGGTCTACCTGCCTCCGATCAGCCTGACCACCGATGAGGTGAGCGCGGTGATCGTATACCTGCAGGCCCAGGGTTGCGCCCCCGATCCGGCCGCGATTGAGCTGCCGGCCGCGATCCTCAACGCGGCGGAGGCCCAAGCCGAGACGGGTGCTCCCTTTTCCTTGGTCGTAGTAGGCGACCCGGCCGCTGGGCGGGCGTTGTTTAGCGACTCGGCCGGCCCAGCCGGCTGCGTGCAATGCCACACGGTCGGTGGGGAGGGCGGGAGCGTCGGTCCAGAGCTGACCGAGGTCGCCGGGACCCAAACCCTGGCCTACATCTTCGAGTCAATCATGAATCCAAGCGCCGCGATCGCGGCCGGCGGTTACGAGCCGATCCAGCTCCAATTGACCGACGGGTCTGTGCTCTCCGGAGTAATCAAGGCCGAAGACGAGGCCAGGATCTCGGTGGTGGACAAAGAGGGCACTCAGGTTGTGGTGCAGAAGACAGATATCCAGCGCGAGCGCCGCTATCCGGACATCCCCAGCCTGATGCCGGGCAACTTCGGGGAGCTGCTGACTGTGAAGCAAGTTGCTGACTTGATTGCGTTCCTCCAAGAAAGTGCAGGCGTGCTGCCGGTTGAGTGATTCTCCATTCCTGCTGCGGCGGGTTGCGACCTGGACCGCAAGGCTGAGCGCAACGTGACCCGCAGGCTTTCGCTGTTCTGGGTGGTCGTGCTGACCCTCATCGGGGTCAACCTGCTACTGCGGGTCGGGGTCCCGTACCTCTCCATGCTGATCACCGATCGAGCCGCGCCGTTGCCGGTGCCCGGCGCCCTCATGGTGATTTACCAGGCTCTGACAGGGATCGGTGTTCTGGTCTACTTGGCTGCAGACGAACGGCGGCTGCACGCGTTCTGGCAGCCCATTCGAACATTCATCCGCGGGCCGGAAGCGGTGCGCACCCCGGTCGATCGGGCGCTGGCCTACGCCCGCTGGGGAGTCTTGGCCGCACTCCCGCTCTTGGCTGGGTGGGCTGTGTATTCCAGCAGCCTGCCGGCGACGGCCGCGCCGACCAGTTTGCGAATCTCGCACCCGACGATTCCATTTGAGTATCAGAGCCTGACGAACCCCTTCCGCAACCCGGACGGAACCGTGGATCCGACGGTCATCGAGGAAGGCCGCCTCCTGTTTCAGATCAACTGCCGGCCCTGCCATGGGACGCCGGCGAACGGCGAAGGGCCGATGGCCTACGGTTTCAGGCTGCGGCCGGCGAACTTCAGCTCGGAAGACACGATCGCGACCGTCATCGAGGCCTACGCCTTCTGGCGGGTCCGTGAGGGTGGGATCGGCCTGCCCAACGCGGCCAGCCCGTGGGACTCGGCGATGCCGGCCTGGGCCGGTGAGCTGACTGACGAACAAATCTGGAAGATCATTGCGGCCGAGTATCAGATTGCCGGGGTCGAGCCTCGTCGACCGGAGTCGGCACCCGGTGAGTAGGCTCAAGCCGGTTCAAATACTGCTCTCCCTGCTCCTCGGCGGGCTCGGAGTCACGTTCATGTTCGCCTCCACCCGGGCGGGCGGAGCGCCGGCATTCGCCCAGGCTGCAATCAATGGCGAGACGGTCTATCTGGAACGCTGTGCCTTCTGCCACGGCGAGAACGGCGACGGCAATGGCCCGGTCGCCCGCTATCTCAACCCCCGACCGCGGGATTTCACCCGTGGACAGTTCCGCTTCCGGACCACGGCTTCTGGCGAGTTGCCGCTTCGCCGCGATGTGATCGCGATCGTGAAGAGTGGGGTCAACGGGACGGCCATGCCGCGTTGGGCGGGAGTGCTCAGCGACGCCGAGATCGAATCGGTTGTGGATTACCTAACCACCAGCTTCGTTCCGTTCTGGGGGACTTACGACCCCCCGATCATCGAGATCCCCGATCCGCCCCGGGTCACCGCCGCGATGGTCGAGCAGGGGGCCCAGCAATTCCAGGAGCTGCAATGTTGGAAGTGCCACGGCGACCAGGGACGCGGGAATGGCCCATCGGCGCCGACCCTCACGGATGAAACCGATCGGCCGATCCGTCCCTCCGACCTAACCAAGGCCTGGCGCTACAAGGGGGGAAGCGATTTGGTCAGCATCTACACTCGCTTCTCGACTGGGATGGACGGGACTCCGATGCCTTCATTCTATGATGTCATTGACGATGAGCAGCGTTGGGCCCTGGCAGCCTATGTGCATTCGCTGCAAACCGGAGAACCGACCGGTGAGAACGTGCTCCAGGCGGCGTTCGTGTCCGATGAGCTGCCCACGGATCCCGATGATGCATTGTGGGAAGAAGCCGATCCGACCTCGTATTTCCTGACCGGGCAGGTGATTGTGGGCCCGCGCTGGCAGACACCCGGCGTGGACGCGATCACCGTGCGGGCGCTGTATAACTCGGCCGACCTCGCATTGCTTGTCGAATGGAACGATCCGTTTGAAGACCCAGAATCGGGTGGATTGGAGCTGCTGCCCAAGGCCGGGACCTACGTGGATCTGGAGTCCTTCCCCGAGGATGCCGAACCGTTCGCCGACGGGCTGGCGGTCCAGATCCCCGCCCGGCTTGCCGAGGGTGTCGCGAAGCCCTACTTTGCCTGGGGCCAACCGGGGAATCCGGTTAACCTTTGGGTATGGCGCGCCGGGGATCCGATTCAGGAGTTCACCGGCACCGGCCTAAAGGCCGAGCCGGCGGCCCAGGCGAGCTCGGACGTCGCGGCCAGTGCAAGTTGGACCGATGGCCGGTATCGGCTGATCGTCTCCCGCCCGCTGGCGACCGGGGACCCGGAAGACGCAACAATCCAGCCGGGCCAGTTCATCCCGA
>CAYHSI010000100.1:3346-7502 GCA_964359225.1 uncultured Anaerolineaceae bacterium | reverse complement strand
CAATCCATCGTTGACCTGCCAGAGGCCGCTCCGAATCCGGTCTCCGATTGGCGGCCACCCCCTTATGCCATCCCGCTCGCGATTCGCCCAACCGACCACTACTACTTCGCCCGGCCGGTTCCCTCGGGGGAGGTCAACTGGCCGAATCCACGCTACCGCTATGGCAGCACGGCCTTCGGGGAGGAGACCATACACACCGGTGTGGATCTTGGAGCAGAGCGAGACACGCCCGTGTTGGCGGCCGGGGCCGGCGAGGTAACCTGGGTCGGATTCGGCCTCTACCGGGGGGTATTCGATCTTAAGGATCCGTATGGCTTGGCTGTTGCGATCCGTCATGATTTTGGCCATGAGCAGCAGCTGCTTTACACGATCTATGCCCACATGTCGTCCACAATCGTGTGGCCGGGACAGCGGGTGACGGCCGGGGAGCAGATTGGGACCGTCGGGGATACCGGTCACGCCAGCGGGCCCCACCTGCATTTCGAGGTCCGCAAGGGCGAAAACCGTTACTTTGCGAGCCAGAATCCCGAGCTTTGGACGGTTCCCGCCGAAGGGTGGGGAGTGTTGGCGGGGAGGGTGACCGACACGTACGGCCGCGACTTGCCCGAGTTTCGGGTCCAGGTCAAGTCGGTAGAGACCGAGCAGATTTGGGAAGTGTGGACCTATGCGCTCGGCACGGTGAATTCGGACGCGTATTACCAGGAGAACTTTGTGATCGGAGACCTGCCTGCGGGCCCCTACCAGCTCGAAATCTTGTTCTTGGGGCGATCCTATTCTGCGTTCATGTACGTCTATCCCGGGCAGACCAACTTCGTCCGCTTCCAGGGCCGGCAGGGCCTGACCGTCGAGCCGCAGGCCCACGCCGCGCTCTCGTTGATCCCCCCGTACCCCTGATCAGCCCATTACTTATGTAAAACAAACTTGACTGGCCCCTGCCGGTCGTGATATTCTTCACGCTCGCTGGGGCCCGACCGATTGCTGCGCGAGCGCGTCTCCGACAACGTATACGTCTTCACCAGCGAGATCTATGCTCAGGTCAATGCGGGCGCGGTCGTCGGCCCGGATTGGTCGGTGCTGATTGACACCCTGGCATACCCAGAGGAAATCCTCGAGCTCAAGAGCTTTCTGGAGGATCGGCTGGGCAGGCCCGTCCGCTACATCATTAACACCCATCACCACACCGATCACACGTTAGGCAACAGCTTCTTCCCCCGGGCAACGATCTTATCCCACGCCCTATGCCGGGAGTATCTCGAGGCCAGAGGTCGTCAGGCTTTGGAGATCGCCAAGGCTGCCAACCCGGAGTTGAAGGACATTCGCCTGAAAGTTCCGGAGGTCACGTTCTTGAATGGGCGGGCCACGATTCGGGTTGGTCGACGTGCGCTTCAAGTCCTGCCCTTGCCGGGACACAGTGCGGATGGGGTCGGGGTGCTCGTTGCTGAAGATCGGGTGCTCTTCTCGGGTGATGTCATGATGCCCATTCCTACCCTGGCCGATGGCGACTACGATCAGATGGTGGCCAGCCTGAAGTCCATCCCCCGGATGAAGTTGGAGAATCTGGTCCAGGGACACGGCGAATCGGTGATGCGAGGCGAGGTCAACGCGGCGGTGCGCTCCAATCTCGCCTACCTGGGAGCGATCCGGCGGCACGTCCGCAAGGCGGCCCGGCTGAAGGACCCCGAGGGATACCTTCGCTCGATCGACATTGAGCAGTGCGGCAAGCGGCGAATCCTGATGAACGGCCTCGCCCCCGAGCTACACACTCGCAATCTGATCGCCCTCCTTCGGAAGTGGTACCGAAGGCCCGGCTGAACATGGCTGCGAGCCGCCAGGTGGTGCTTACCTTCGATGGAGGCAGCCTCGGGAACCCAGGCCAGGCCTATGGGTCGTTCCGTCTCTCACCGAGTCGGGGGAAAAACCTTCCCCCAACCCGCCTCGAATTCGGCTATGGCACCAACAACCAGGCCGAGTACCAGGCGCTGATTGCCGGGTTGGAGGCGGTGCTGTTGTGGGCGGTCAAAGGTGGACTCGATCCGCGGGCGATCTTGGTCAAGCTGCGCGGGGACAGTCAGCTGGTGCTCAATCAGCTCTCCGGAGAGTGGAAAGTCAAACACCCAGATCTGCGGAGGCTCCATTCCCGCGCCCGCTCGCTGATCGACCAATTCGGGCGAGTCGAATTCATTCATCAACCCCGGGCAGTCACCGTACGAGTGCTCGGACATTGACCGGCCGCCAGCCACATGAGATAATCCGCTCGATCCAAAGGCAGCGAAGGGGAAGAGTAGGTTCGTCAGTCACCGTTAGCGAGCCCGGGAGAGTGGAAGCTGGGCCGGAGCTGCAAGCCGAATATCGCCCCGGAGCCGCGACCTGAACCGGTAAGTAGGGGAGCCGGCCTCGCCCACCGTTATCCGGGCGCGGGTAGTCGCCTGAGCCGGCCGTACCCGACAAAGTGCCCGCCAACGGCGGGAAGCAGGGTGGTACCGCGGGAGCGCAGTGGCTCTCGTCCCTGACAAGGACGGGAGCTTTTCATTTACAAGAGCAATGGCCGGATCAATAAACGATTGATCATCGAACTGGAGGAGTGAGTGTTCAAACCGGTTGCCAGTAAGGTCGACTTCGTGGCGCAGGAGCACCAGATTCTGAAGTTCTGGGAGAACACCCGCGCCTTCCAGCGCCAGCGTGAACTGCGCCAAAACGCCCCGACTTGGTCCTTCATCGACGGCCCGATCACCGCCAACAACCCGATGGGGGTGCACCACGGCTGGGGCCGGACCTACAAAGACCTATTTCAACGGTTCAAGTCAATGCAGGGTTACCAGACTCGCTTTCAAAACGGATTTGACTGCCAGGGGCTGTGGGTGGAAGTAGAGGTCGAGCGCGAACGAGGCTTCAGGACGAAGCGAGACATCGAGAAGTTCGGGCTCGCGGAATTCGTCGTGCTCTGCAAGCAGCGAGTGCTTGAATTTGCCGCGCTCCAGACCGAACAGAGCATTCGCCTCGGGTATTGGATGGACTGGGACAGCCCGGCTTGGCTGCGCGAACTTAAGAACCAATTGGGAGCGGATCCCGCCGGGTTGGTCACGTTCAACGGCCCGGGCGGCCGGATCGATGGCACGGTCGAGTCGGTGATCGGACAGCTGGGACTGCCGGAGCTCGGCGGTTCCTACTTTACCTTTTCCGATGAAAACAACTACACGATCTGGTCGGTCTTGAAATCCTGCTACGATCGAGGCTGGATCTATAAGGGCAGAGATGTGATGCCGTGGTGCGGCCGCTGCGGCACCGGCCTCTCTCAACATGAAATCGTCACCGAGGGATATCAAGAGGTCACCCATCCCGGCCTGACCTTGCGTTTGCCGTTGCTGGAGCGTCCAGGCGAGAGCCTGCTGGTATGGACCACCACGCCCTGGACCCTGACCAGCAACGTGGCCGCTGCGGTCGGGCCAGAGCTCGACTACCTTCGGGTGCGGCAGGGCGAGGAAGTGCTGTATCTGAGCAAAGGCACCCTGGGGACTCTGGTCGGTGAGTATCAGGTAGAGGCCGAACTGAAAGGAGCCGCGCTGGAAGGTTGGCGCTACCAGGGTCCCTTCGATGAGCTGCCGGCCCAGGTCGAGAGCGGATCGCCGCTCGCCCACCGAGTGATCCTCTGGGAGCAGGTTAGCGAGGCGGAGGGCACCGGGATCGTCCACATTGCCCCCGGCGCCGGCGCAGAAGACTATCAGTTGGGCAAGCGGTTCGGACTGCCGGTGATCGCTCCCCTCAATGAATCAGGCGTCTTTATGGATGGGTTCGGTTGGCTGAGCGGAATGCCGGTCTCGGAAACGGCCGGACCGATCTATGAAGACCTGGTCAAGCGCGGGCTGGCCTACAGTCGGCGCGACTATCTCCACCGCTATCCGGTGTGCTGGCGCTGCGGTACGCAGCTGGTCTTTCGATTGGTCGACGAGTGGTTCATCTCCATGGGTCCGCAGTTCGACAAGCCGTACGGGGAGGTCAGCGAGCAGGAAAAGCTAGACAACCTGCGCTATCAGATGATGGAGGCAGTCATCGATCAGACCCGTTGGTACCCGAGTTTTGGGTTCGATCGGGAGCTGGACTGGCTGCGCAACATGCAGGACTGGATGATTTCGAAGAAACGCTACTGGGGGCTGGCGCT
>CAYHSI010000100.1:0-3246 GCA_964359225.1 uncultured Anaerolineaceae bacterium | reverse complement strand
CTGATCAGCGAGAGTTTTCCCGGCCAATTTCGGAATTGGTTCTACAGCTTGCTGGCAATGAGCACGGTGCTCGAGCGTCGGGCACCTTTCAAAAACGTCTTCTCCTACGCCACCCTGGTCGCCGAAGACGGCCGGGCCATGCACAAGTCGTGGGGTAACTCAATCGAGTTCAACGAGGCGGCGGACAAGATGGGGGTGGACGTCATGCGCTGGCTGTACTGCGACCACCACCCGGAGAAGGACCTGCTGTTCGGGTACCAGCGGGCCGATGAAGTTCGGCGCAGTTTTCTGATTCCACTGTGGAACGTCTACAGCTTCTTGGTGACCTACGCCGCCATTGACGGTTGGGAACCCGGCCAGGATCGCCCTGCCTCAACTGTGGTCCTGGACCGCTGGATCCGAGCCCGGCTCAGTGAACTGATCGAGGCAGTCAGCTCAGCGCTCGAGCGATACGAACCCAACTCAGCCACCGCCCGGGTGAATGAGTTCCTCGATGACCTGAGCAATTGGTACCTGCGCCGCAGCCGACGACGCTTCTGGGCGAAGACCGGAGCCGGGCCGGGGAGCGATTCCGACAAGGCCGACGCATACCAGACTCTTTACGGAGTGCTGGTCGAGCTGGTGAAAGTGTTGGCGCCGTTCGTTCCATTTGTGTCCGAAGTGATCTATCAAAACTTGGTTCGGGGAGTCGACACCCAGGCGCCCGAGAGTGTCCACCACTGCAGTTGGCCGCAGCCCGATCCGAGGCACGCCGATCCTGGTCTAACCGACCGAATGCGGCTCGTCAAGCGGCTGGTCTCGCTGGGTCATGCAGCCCGGAACCAGGCCGGAGTCCGGCTTCGGCAGCCGCTGGCGCAGGCGGCCTTTACGGTCCGCGATCCCGCCGAGCAAGAGACGCTGGGTCAGTTCGCCGAGCTGATCGCCGAAGAATTGAATGTGAAGTCGGTTCGACTACTAGATGTGGCCGGTGAAGCCGCTCAATTCCAGCTTAAGGCCCTCCCGAAACAGCTCGGTCAAAAATACGGGGCCCGCTTTCCCGCGATCCGGAAAGCGGTTCAACAACTCGTCGCCGAGCAGTTCGTTCAATCCTTGGCTCAGGGTGAACCGTTGACAGTCACCGTCGAGGGCGAGCCGATTGAGCTACTGCCCTCCGAACTCGAGCTGATCGTGTCGCCGAAGGCGGGATACTCGACCGCTGCCGAGGGCCCTTATCTGGCCGCCTTGATAGTCGAAATCGATGCCGAACTGCGGAACGAGGGGTTGGCCCGAGAGTTTGTGCGCAGAGTCCAGGAACTTCGCAAACAGGCCGGCTTCGCGGTCGACGACCGGATTCGCATCCAGCACGCTTCGACCCCGGAGCTGGCCACGGCGGTCGAGGCTTTCCGCGACTACATCACAGCCGAAACCCTGGCCCTCAGCCTGGAAACGGTTGAGCTCCCCGTGGGGGACGCGCAGGAGGACTACGCGTTCGACGCCCAGCGGGTGAGGCTGGGGTTGTCGCAGGCCAACCCAGAATAAGCTTGACCGCGGCACTCCCAGCCGGCGGGCCACGGGTCTCCACCCGCTAGAGTTCGGTTAGGATACAATCGGAAGCTTTCAGGTTCAGGAGCCCATGCCGAAGCTGGTACGAAACTATCTGGGGCTGGTCGGGATCAGCGGGTTCGTGGTCGCATTGGATCAGTGGAGCAAGGTTCTGCTCCGCCTTCGCCTGGCACCCGGAGAGACCTGGTCACCCTGGGAGTGGCTCGCCCCGTATGCCCGGCTGGTCCATTCCGACAACACCGGGGCAGCCTTCGGGATCTTCCAAGATGGTGCGTCGTTCTTCACTGTCGTGGCGATCCTGGTGTCCGCGGCGATCATCTACTACTTCCCGCGAGTGCCAGTCGAGCAACGAGCTCTCCGGATCGCGCTGGCCCTTCAGCTAGGCGGGGCGGTGGGCAACCTGATCGATCGGCTCTTGCAGGCCGGCCGGGTGACTGATCTGATTTCGCTCGGCAGTTTTCCGGTCTTCAATCTGGCCGACGCCAGTATCTCCATCGGGGTGGCGATCCTCTTGGGCTCAATGCTGCTGGAGAAGCGCCGTCAAACGGAACCCGAGGACTCGCTCGCCGAAATCGAGCAGACTCCCGGCTAGCCCGCGAGGCACAACCCGCCAATTGGGCAGCCATGGTTGGGCAAGAATCAATAGACTTGAGAGTCAAGGCCACCGATCGGCTCGATCGGATATTGGTTTCCCAGTTGCCGGGTTTGTCTCGGGCAAGAGTGCAAGCCCTGATCCGGGGCGGCTGGGTCAAGGTCAATGGTCGCACGGTACGAAAGCCGGGGCTTTCAGTCGGGCCGGATGACGTCATCCGGGTCGCTCCGCTGCCGCCGGCGGAGACCCGGCTCCGCCCTCAGTCCATTCCGCTCGAAATCTTGTATGAGGACGACGCCCTCTTTGTGATCAACAAGCCGGCGGGGATGGTCGTCCATCCCGGCGCCGGCCACCCGCAAGCCACCCTGGTGCATGCCGCATTGGCCCACGCACCTGAAGTTGAAGCGGTCGGCGATGCGAGTCGGCCCGGAATCGTCCATCGCCTGGACAAGGACACCTCCGGCGTGATGGTTGTAGCGAAGACCAATGAGGCACTCAAGAATCTGCAGCAGCAGTTTAGACGCCGGGAGGTCGAGAAGCTCTACCTGGGACTGGTGGACGGGGCCCCTCCGAGTCCAAGCGGACAAATCGAAGCCCCGCTCGCCCGGTCGCCGCGACATCGCAAGCGGATCGCCGTGGTTCAGGCTCCTGGATCGAGGCTGGCAGTGACCCGGTTCCAAACCCGCGAACGATTTCCCCGCCACAGCTTGCTGGAGCTCAGGCCGCTCACTGGGCGGACCCATCAGATCCGGGTCCATCTGCAGTTTCTGGGCTGCCCGGTCGTCGGGGACCGGGTGTACGGCCGCAGGCAACCCACACTCCCGGTGGCCCGGCAGCAATTGCACGCCTGGCGCCTCACTTTTCGACTGCCCGGAGAGAGCCAGCCCCGGACGTTTGAGGCTGCCGTCCCGGCCGACCTGCGGGAGGCGATCGAGCTGGCCCGCCGGCCATGAGCCCTTCGGGTTGGTTGCAAACTGCGCATAGCCACACTCGCGGCTCGGCACATTCTCAAGCAGCTGCCATCCCCGCGGTTGGCTTACCGTTCGCCACTCTACTTGTGGAGGTCGACTAGTGGAATGGGCTGACTTTCGTTCGGACACGGTCACTCAGCC
>CAYHSI010000099.1:0-7504 GCA_964359225.1 uncultured Anaerolineaceae bacterium | reverse complement strand
CCATTCGGGCCTACGGCGAAGTGCTGCACGTATTTGTCGACCGCGGCGACTACAACGGCGCCTTCGCCCCGGGCTATCGGCCGATCGACCACGCTTCCGAATCGACCGGCCTGGCGGCCATCGACCACGTCGTGGGCAACGTCCAGTTGGGCAAGATGAACCAGTGGGTGCGCTTCTACCACGAAGTAATGGGCTTCCGCCAACTGATCCATTTCAGCGACCAGGACATCGGCACCGAATACTCGGCGTTGATGTCGAAGGTCATGGAAGGCGGGGACGGGCGGATCAAGTTCCCGATCAACGAGCCGGCCGAGGGCAAGCGCAAGAGCCAAATCGAGGAGTATCTCGATTTCTACCTGGGACCGGGCGTCCAGCACATCGCCATGGCCACCGGGGACATCCTGAAAACTGTCGCCACCCTGCGGGCTCGCGGGATCGAATTCTTGCGGATCCCGGATGCATACTATGACCTGATGGCCGATCGGGTGGGAGAGATCGAGGAACCCTGGGACCAGATCGCCGAACGAGGCGTATTGGTCGACCGGGACGATGAGGGCTACCTATTGCAGATCTTCTCACGCCCGATTCAGGACCGCCCGACCTCCTTCATCGAGGTGATCCAGCGCCACGGCAGCCGCGGATTCGGAAAGGGCAACTTCAAGGCCCTATTTGAGGCGCTTGAAATGGAACAGGAGCGGCGCGGCAACCTGTGATTTGGCGCGCAACGTGCGCTACGTAACTTTCGCTCTGCCCGAGTCGCTCAGGAAGCCAGTGCTCGGGGTACTGATTGGCAATGTGGTGGTGGATCTGCAGGCGGCCCGCACCTGGGCGCAAGGGGCGAAGTCCTTACCCGCCGAGCCCATTCCACCCACCCTGCTCGAGCTGCTTCACCTGGGACCGGACGTGCAGGCTTATCTGCGCCAGTTGGTTGCCAGCCTGGCGGAGGTGGACTTACTGGGGTTGAAAGGGTCCGGCCGCAAAGCGGTTGGGTACCGGCGGGAGGATGTGGTGCTTTATCCGCCGCTGCCCCGCCCGATGAGCCTGCGGGATTTCTACGCCTTCGAAGCCCACGTCAGCGCCGCTCACGCGATTCGGGACAAGGAAGTTGCCGCAGAGTGGTATGAGATCCCGATCTTCTATTACTCGAATACAAGCGCAATCTTTGGGCCGGATGAGACAATTCCCTACCCGGCCTATACTTCGGCGCTCGATTACGAGCTGGAGGTCGCCTGTGTGATTGGCCAACGCGGACGCGACATTTCCGCCGAGCAGGCCGAGCAATACATCTTCGGCTACACCATTTTCAACGACTGGTCCGCCCGAGACGAGCAGCGCCGCGAGATGAAGGTCGGGCTGGGTCCGGCCAAGGGGAAAGACTTTGCCTCCTCGCTCGGCCCGGCCATCGTCACCGCCGACGAGCTGGGCGACAAGTCGGACAGCCGGCCGGGGGTGTTCGACTTGAAGATGGTCGCCAGGGTGAACGGGGTCGAGCGTTCGAGTGGGAATTGGAAGGAGCTGCACCATTCATTTGGAGCCATGATCGCCCGGGCTTCGGCCGAGGTCTACCTGATGCCGGGGGATGTGCTCGGATCCGGCACGGTCGGGACCGGGTGCTTGTTGGAGCTGACCAAAGGCGAAGGCCCGTGGCTGCAACCGGGAGATGTGGTCGAATTGGAGATTGAGCGTCTGGGTGTGCTGCGCAACCGAGTCGGGGAGCGCGGCCGCCGATGAGCAGCGGGTACCGACCGCGCGCTTCTTAGCAGGAGGATTGCGATGCCCTTCTACCACCGGCTGGGCGACTTGCCCCAGAAACGACACACCCAGTTTCGCAAGTCAGACGGGGGCCTGTACCGGGAGGAAGTGATGGGGCTGGAGGGTTTCTCTGGGATCCAATCTATCCTCTACCACCACAACCTGCCGCCGCGGGTTGCCGAATTCGAAGAGCTGGGTAAAGCCCGGCCGGAGTACGCGGACTTTGGTCCGTTACGGCATCGGGCATTTACTACGGATCAGGTCCCTTCCGGAGGGGATGCGGTCGCGGCTCGTCGGACGCTGTTGGGGAACAGTGATGTCACGCTGGGCGTTAGTCGACCAACCGAGAGCATGTCGTATTTCTATCGAAACGCCCAGGCCTACGAGGTCTGGTTTACCCACGAAGGGGCCGGGGTGCTGCGCAGCCAGTTCGGCAAACTGCCTTTCGGGGTTGGCGACTACATCGTCATCCCTTACGGCACCACTTGGACCATGGAGTTGGAAGGTGCGGCCCGCTTCTTTGTGATCGAGTCGGCCTCCCAGATTGAGGCGCCTCCCCGCTATCGGAATAAGTACGGGCAGCTCACTGAATTTGCTCCCTACACCGAACGGGACATCCGAGTGCCGCAGGAACTGGAGACGTTCAGCCAAGACGGGCAGCACGAAGTGCGGGTGAAGGTGCGCGACAGCCTGACCCGCCACACCCTCGACTTCCATCCCTTCGATGTCGTGGGCTGGGACGGGTACGTGTATCCTTGGATCTTCAACATTCGGGACTACGAGCCCCGCACTGGGATGGTCCACCTGCCGCCGCCCACCCATCAGACCTTTGAAGGCTGGAACTTCGTTGTGTGCTCGTTTGTGCCGCGGCTGTTTGATTACCATCCGCAGGCGATTCCCGCGCCCTACAGCCACTCCAATGTCAACTCGGACGAAGTGATTTACTACTGCGAGGGCAACTTCATGTCCCGCAGGGGGATCGACCGATGCGATATCACCCTGCATCCGAGTGGACTGCCGCACGGGCCGCAGCCGGGCGCCACCGAGGCCTCCATCGGCCAGCAGCGCACGGACGAGCTGGCCGTCATGGTAGACACTTTCAAGCCGCTGAATGTTACGATCGACGCGTTGGAGTTTGAGAAGGTCGACTACCAGGCCTCTTGGCTTGGGGGGGAAGGTCCCAAGCGTTCGAGTTCAACGACGGGGTAAGACTATTGGGATTGGGCGGCCGGGAAGGCTACCCCCTGGCGCAGGGCCTCTGCGATTTGAACGTCCGGTGCCAGGATCCAAAGGGTCTGGTCGCCCGCGATTTCGATCGAGGCATGGCCGAATGATGAATCCCAGGCCGCCCGAGTAGTGGTGGACACAGTGCGCCCGCCGAAGCGGGCATCTCCATACCCGAGAAACGCGCCGTAGAATTCATGCGCCTCGAGCACTCTGTCCCAGACGGTCACCAGGACCAGCGCACCCAGGTCCTGCTCGTCGTGATAAAACGCCAGGAAGTAATCGCCGCCCCAACCTTCGGCGGCCGGTGCCGCCAGCTCCCCTGAGAGCTGTTCTCGCAGCGTGAGTTGGGTGTACCACTCTCCAACTACGTCCCGATCGATTTCGCGCCAGCCGCTTCCCAGGCTCGCGAGCAGCTCAGCCGCCTCGAGCTTGATGGGACGGTCGCGTGGATACCGCTCCGGGTGCAGGATCTGTTCGGTGGAGCTTGGAGGGTCTGCGTAGACCGCATCGACCGCGGCAAAGCCTCCATCGAGGAAGAAATGCTCCACAAAGCCACGGCCGCTCTGGTAGGGGAAGATGAAGTCGTCTTGCAGGAACTGCGGCGCGGAATCGAATACCGGGCTCTCGAGCGAATCGTAGAAGTCGAGCAGATCCTGGTAGTCCTGGTCGGTGGCGTAGGTCAGCAGCCAGCGCTCCTCCAGAAGGGAAGCGTCGCCCTCAACCAGGGCCTGGATCGCCGCGCAGCGCTCGCTGTCCAGCTCGCAGGCATCGTCGTTGAAACCCAGGCCGTTGCGCAGATCGTAATGCTGGTCCTGCAGGGCGTGGGTGTACTCGTGGGCGTAGGTGATTCGCTCCGGCCCGTGGAATCCCGCCCCCTGGACTACGAACATCTGCTTGAGTTCATCATCGTAAAAGCCGGCGATCTGTTCGCTGTAAAGTTCCATATACAGATTGAAAAGATCGTAGCCGGGCGCCATCAATCCAAGCAGTGCGAGAGTCCGCGCGTCGTCTCTGGCCTCTTCCTCGGTGTAATCGGCCAGAAAGTCGTCGGTCACATACTGGCGCAGGGCTTCCGGGGAGAGTAGCGCCCGGGCCACCGGGCCGGTGGACTGCAGCCCTCTCAGCGTGACGACCTCCTCCTGAATCTGGTCCATCTGCTCGCGGATCTCGAGGGGAATTGATTCTCCCGGAGCGGGTCCGAGGGTTTCGGCCGGACCAACCTCGGTGGGCAATAAGCGGGGCCCGACCGGCGTGGGCGGGCTCTCTACCGGAGAAGACTCGTTGGTCGGCGCCTGTTGGGAAAACTGGCCGATCAGCTGGTTGGCCAAATCGGTAGCGAAATAGCAGGCCAGGGTCGGCAGGGCGAACGCGACAAACGCGAGAATTCGGCCGGTGGAAAGCATCACTTGGGGGTAGCGATCCGGCGGATTCTATCATCCGCGCTTGGCTGGGGCCTCGACGTCGGGCCCCCCTTGTCAGCGACCTGGCCGGGTAGAATCCAGGGGCCCCTACTGGGCGGCTTTGTCGGAGGAGAAGCCTTATGAAGAGAGTAGTGGGCCTGTGGATTGACCATCGCAAAGCAGTAATTGTGGCTATCCTGGGGGAGGGTAAGGAAATCGTGCTAACGATGAAGTCCCACCTGGAGCCGCATGTCCGTTTCTCGGCGGGTGCACGATCAAAGACTCCCCACCTATCCGTGGAACTTACGGCAGAGGACCAACGAGACAGGCGTTTCGCGCAGCATCTGAGTACCTACTATGACGAGGTGATCTCACATATCCGTGAGGCCGAGGCGATTCTGGTATTTGGCCCTGGTGAGGCAAAGGGAGAGCTCGAAAAGCGTCTTGAGAGCACAGGACTCGGCGGGCGGATCGTAGGTGTTGAAGCAGTTGACAAGATGACAGACCGTCAGATTGCGGCGAAAGTCAGACAGCGCTTTCTGGAATAGAGTTTGCTAATGCGTAGACGACAGCCCGAACGACACTATGCCGACCGAATAGGTTGGCTGCGAGCGGCCGTATTGGGTGCGAACGATGGGATCGTTTCGACCGCCAGTCTAGTGGTGGGTGTGGCCGCAGCACAAGCCTCACACAGCAGCGTGCTGGTCGCTGGAATCGCAGGACTTGTCGCCGGCGCGATGTCGATGGCCGCCGGGGAATACGTGTCGGTCAGCTCTCAGGCCGACACCGAGAAAGCCGACCTTGAACGCGAGCGCAACGAACTCTGGTCAGACGAACCCTCTGAGCGCAAGGAACTTGCGGCGATCTATGTCGAGCGGGGGCTCGATTCTGCGCTCGCGGATCAGGTGGCGGACCAGTTGATGGCGCACGATGCGCTAGGAGCCCACGCCCGCGACGAACTCGGTCTGTCAAAGATCCATCGGGCACGACCCACTCAAGCCGCATTGGCCTCAGCCGCCACGTTCGCGGTTGGTGCGGCCATGCCGCTTGCCATCGTCGTGTTGAGCCCGCTGTCGAGTACGATTCCTCTGGTCGCCGGAGGTTCTTTGGCCTTCTTAGCGCTACTGGGGGGAATCGCCGCCCGGGTGGGCGGCGCAAATTCCCTCGTCGGCGCGGCTCGGGTGACCTTCTGGGGAGCCCTAGCCATGGCGCTAACCGCGGCCATCGGTGCCGCTTTCGGCACACTTGTCTGAGGGGTCAAGGCAAGGGCTCGGCGGTCACCGGCGCAAACCCGCAAGCGTCGAGTTCCTCGAACGACTGGATGCGTTCTGGAAATAGCTTGTTCACGATCTTGACCACCGCGCACTAAACGCGACCGGGTGCCCATCGTGAGCCGGAAGCTCGGGTCATTGGGCGATCTCGATTGCGTTCAATGGCCAAGCGGAAAATCAATCCGATTGCCATGCTTCTATCATTACAATAGAGAACTCAAATGCGGTGAATGACTGATGGGGCAGAATCCAAGTAAACCGATCTTAAAGACAGCTTGTGGAAGCGAGATCCGTGATCAAGACCAGTATCCCAGCGCTCTCTATCGCGGGGAGGTAGTCTTTTTCTGCACCGGTGCATGTCTGAGGGCATTCCAGGCCGATCCCCATCGCTTCATCGCTGGGGAGATTGAGCATCCTGCGAACGACGAATAATGCCTCGCGAGGAGGCATTCAAAAGCCCCTCCAATCCTTAGATGATTGATTTTTCTCCCCGCGAACATTGGCAGAGTGGTGTGAATCGGTGAAACGAATTTCCGCACTCGTGAACATGGGTGGTCCCTTGATCCGTTTCGGGATGCTGGCCGCAGGCACCAGCCTGCTGGTGCTCCTGGAGACAGCCTGTAACATCAGGCCGGTCCTAGGTCCGGCCCCAACGCCCACGCCCTTCGGTGAGACAGAGATCACGGAAGTGGCTCACCTGCCACTGTGCTGCTTTGACCTGGCCTACAGCCCCGACGGCAAGTCGCTGGCGGTTGCCAGTTACACTACGGTCGCTGTCTTCGATCTGGAAATGGACCGATTGCGTTGGCAAGCCGACCACGTCGAATATGACCACTCGCGACGCGTTATTGGAGTGCAGTGGTCACCGAATGGGAGTTTGCTGGCTTCCTGGGGCGAATTTGGGAAGATCCATGTCTGGGACGCTGCCACTGGGGCCAGACAGGCGTTTCCTGAATCTCCCGACATGGCGATTCGTGCTCTGACCTGGTCTGCGGATGGGCAAAGACCCCAGCTGGCCCTCGTGCGGTTGGAAGACTCCACCCTTGGGCTCTGGGATCTCGAGGCCCAAGCCTCCGCAATGGAGTTCACCGTAGATGAACGGGTCTGGACGTCCGCTTCGCTGTCGCCAGATGCCGGTCTCTTGGCCGGCATATACTTATCCGGCCCTGTTCTTGTCTGGGATGTAATAACCGGGCAGCTGCTGCCGAATTGGCCGCAGAACATCGATGAGGCAGGAATGGATGCTCCGGCAACGACAAACCTGGTTTCTGTCGATCGCCAGACTTTCCGGTCCCTCGACGCATCTCGGATCATTTTCGAACCCCAGGTTGTCTGGTCGCCTGACGGATCTTGGCTGGCCACCGCCGCCCGCGAACGTGAGGTTGTCTGGGAGGTCAGGAGTGGGAGCGGGAAGCTCTTAGGAGAAAGCAATGCCGTCGCTTTGGCCTGGTCTCCCGATGGAAGGCTATTGGCAGCGGTAGAGTATCCAGGGACGCTCCGGATCTGGGAAGTATCTACTGGCGCAGAGCTGTTGGCCCGGTTTGGGCTGCAGGCAGGGCCCACGCAGTTGGATTGGTCGGTCACAGGCGACGAGCTGGCGTTCAACCTCTCTGATGGGACGCTCCTTCGCTGGCGTATTCCAGCCGAATTGATCGGCTCTCGGTAGAGCGATTGCCCGGTGGTCTCCGCTTCGGAGAGCTCCAGGAAGTAGCGCAGGTAGACTGGAATCTAGGGGCTGACGGGGGTGGCTTGGAGCGAGCTTATGCCTTGACGCCGGACTCAACCAAAACTTGCCCGGCGACTTCTCGGCCGACGGCTTGCTCCCGCCCGCCGATCTCGATGGTGAGCGGACCC
>CAYHSI010000098.1:0-7560 GCA_964359225.1 uncultured Anaerolineaceae bacterium | reverse complement strand
GAGAGCGCAGGCAGGAGCTGGAAGCCGCCGGAGCCCGGCTCATTTCCCTGCCGGCGAGCCCCGAGGGGCGGGTAAGTTTGCCGGCACTGCTCGAGCGATTGAGACAGTTGGGGATCGAGACACTGATGGTCGAGGGCGGAGCCCGGGTGATCACCAGTTTCGTTCGTGAAAAGTTAGCGGATGCGCTCGCAATCACGGTCAGGCCGACCCTCGTCGGCGGGCTGCAAGCCATCGAGGGCCTCGAACCGGAGAAGCTAGAGCGGCTGCCCGCCATAAACGATCCCGGCTGGGGCGCCTTCGGATCCGACCTGATGGTGTGGGGTGAGATTGTGTGGCCCGCGCAATGAAGAGCCGGACGCTGGTGTTTGCCGGGCCCCGCCAGATCGTGATCGAGGAGCAGCCGGTCGGCAGTGCACACGGCGATGAGGTGCTGATTCAGACGCGCTTTTCTGGGATTAGCGCCGGCACCGAGCTGCTGATCTATCGGGGTGAGGCGCCGCCGGACCTGCAAGCCGACGGCAACCTTCCGGCCCTCTCGGGCACGCTGACCTTCCCGCTCCGCTATGGATATTCGTCAGTCGGGGAAGTCGTGGCGCGCGGTCCGGAGGCCCCGGCCGAACTGCTCGGTCGTATGGTCTTTGCGTTCCACCCTCACGCCAGCCACTTCCTGGCCGCGACCGAGGATGTCACCCCGCTCCCGGACGACCTGCCGCCAGAGGCTGCGCTCTTCCTCCCTGCGATGGAGACCGCGATCAACTTCCTGCACGACGGCGCGCCGCTGGCCGGCGAGCGAGTGGTCGTGTTCGGTCAGGGCGTCGTCGGGCTGCTCACCGCCGCCCTGCTTGCCCGGATTCCGCTGAGCTCACTGATCACGGTCGACCCCGACCCGGTCCGCCGGGCAACTTCGCTCGAATTTGGGGCCGCGCAATCGCTGGCTCCCTCCGAGCTGCACGGCCTGGCGGAGCAGGCCGATCTCACCTACGAGCTGTCCGGCGACCCACAAGCGTTGGATCAGGCGATCGCGGTCACCGGCTTCGAGGGCCGAGTGGTGTTAGGTTCCTGGTACGGGACCAAACGCGCCACACTCGACCTCGGCGGACGCTTCCATCGCAGCCGGATCCGGCTGGTGAGCAGCCAAGTCAGCACGATTGCTTCGTCGCTGACCGGGCGTTGGGACAAACGCCGCCGGCTCGAGTTTGCGCTGCGCATGGTGCGAGCCATCGAGCCGGTTCGCCTGATCACCCACCAGGTTCCCATCGAGCGGGCCGCCGAGGCCTATGCCCTCCTGGATACCCACCGCGAACACGTCCTGCAGGTCGTCCTGACCTACGAGTCATGAGCGGGCGATTCGCGTCCCGACCTGAGGCTGGCAGTTAGTCCGATGTTCTCGCTCGCGCTGCGCCGCAGCTTCTCCGCCAGCCACTTCCTGATCGGCGGGGATTGGGGGCCCGAAAACTCGCCCCATTCCCACGACTATCGCCTGGAGGTCGAGCTAGAGGGCGACCGACTCGACCGCCACGGGTTTCTAGTTGACCTGGTCGAGCTGGGGCGAATGGTCGATGCGACTCTGGAGACGTACCGCGGCCAGAGCTTGAACCAGCTACCCGCATTCCACGATCTAAATCCTAGTCTCGAACAATTCTGCCGCATCCTGAGCAGCTCCTTCGATCAGAGCCTGCAGCAACCGGGGATCCGAAGCCTCACCGTCCGGCTCTGGGAGGACGAGAGCGCCTGGGCCTCCTTCCGGACCACGAAATCATGAACCTCGGACTGTTGATCTACGGCCCGCTCGATCAGCGATCCGGCGGCTACCTGTATGACCGAAGGCTGGTCGAGGCCCTGCAGCAAAGTGGAGATCAGGTCGAGCTGATCTCCCTCCCGCCCCGGAGCTATGCCCGGAATCTGCTCGACAACTTCGACCCAGAACTGCGGCGCCGGATGCGGGCCGGGCAGTACGACCTGCTACTGCAGGACGAGCTCAATCACCCTTCCCTGCTCTGGGCGAACCGCCGGCTGCGTCCGGCCGGCCCTCCGATCGTCGCCATCGTGCACCATCTGCGCAGCAGCGAGCCGCGGGCCCGCGGCCTGAACTGGATCTATCGCCAGATCGAGCGGGCCTATCTGCGCAGCGTGTCCGGCGCAGTGTTCGTCAGCCGAGTCACTCAGGCGGCGGTCGATGCGCTGCTCGGGGCGCAGCTCCCGGGAGTGGTCGCCCATCCCGGGCGGGATCCCATGAACGGGCGAATCGATCGCCGAAAGATTGAAGCGCGGGCTGCCAAAGCCGGTCCGCTGCGGCTCATCTTTCTGGGCAACCTGATTCCGCGTAAGGGGCTGCACAGCGTGCTCGACGCGCTGCAGCGGCTGCCCTCAGGTACCGCGCAGCTCAATGTGATCGGCTCTCCGGACTTTGACCCGGGCTATGCCCGCCAGATTCGACGGGAAGTGGAGCGGCTCGACGGCCAGGTTCGCTTGCTGGGGTCGCTGCCGCACGCCGAGATCCAGCAGTACTTAATGGAAGCGCAGGTCCTGGTGATGCCGTCAGCCTATGAGGGATTTGGGATCGCCTATCTGGAGGGAATGGGCTGCGGACTCCCGGCCATCGCCGGGTCCACCGGCGGCGCATCCGACCTGGTCCGGGACGGTGAGAACGGATTCCTCGTCCCCCCGGACGACCCGGTCGGGCTGGCGGAGCGGCTGGCCCGGTTGGCGGAGAATCGGACCATCTTGTCCAAGATGGGGCAGCAGGCCTTGGCCAGCTTCAAGGCCCATCCAACCTGGGCGGAGAGCGCGGCCAGGGTGCGATCGTTTCTTCTGGAGATTGCCGGCCGGCCCAGCAACGGAGAAATCGGCATCGAGTACCAACCTTGAGAATTGACGGAGGATACCAATGAGTCGATCCAGCCTGCGCATGGTGATCCTGGTCACAGGACTGATCACGGCTGTAGTCCACTTAGTGGTCTTGAACATCGGCTTCATCGAAGAGAACGGCCGACCTGACGTTCTTTTCAGCTTGAACGGCCTGGGCTACCTGGCGCTGGTGGTGGCCTTCTGGATGCGGCCGCGCTTTCTGGCCGATCGGTGGGCCCGATTTCACTATGGCTATATCGCATTCACCGGCATCACGATCGTGGCGTGGCTCGCGGTCGGGGCCCGCTCGCTCACCGGCTTTGCCACCAAGCTCGATGAACTGATCTTGATCTACGCCTTGTTCGCCCATCTGCGGGCGGGGCAGGCCGGGAGCGGCAACGCGGGTCGGGCGCCTGGTCAGTAGTCGAACTTTGTGTGCCGAGGGGGTCAGGCCGGATCGGCTCGCCCAGGCCTTCGGCCTGGCCCGATCCTACCTAATCTACTATGGGTTGCCTTGGCGGCACACGCAACTGCAGCGACTGTACGCGCAGTTCGTTCGACCCGGGGATCTGTGCCTCGACATCGGTGCCCACCTGGGGAACCGACTGCGGGCGATGGTCGGGGTTGGCGCGCGGGTCGTGGCGCTTGAACCCCATCCGGTGTTGTTTCGGCAATTGACGCGGATGTACGGCCGCCGGCCGGGTGTCACGCTGCTCGAGCAGGCGGTCGGCGCGTCGGCCGGTTCGGCCAGGCTGCTCGCCAACGCTCGCAACCCAACCATTGCGACCCTTTCCCCGGGGTGGGCCGCCGCAGCCCTCGGCTCTGGGGACACCAGCGACGGCTTTGTGTGGGACAAAGCCTTCGCGGTCACCGTCACCACTCTGGACGCGCTGATCGACCGGTATGGCGCACCTGCGTTCTGCAAGTTGGACATCGAGGGATCCGAGCTGGACGCGCTTCAAGGCCTGACTCGGCCAATCCCTGCACTTTCCTTCGAATACCACCCACCAGCGCGCCAACTCGCAATCCGCTGCGTCGCCCGGCTGACTGAACTGGGACGTTGCGAATTCAATTGGACCGTCGGCGAGTCCGCCAGATTGCGATCGGATCATTGGATTACTAGCAGCGAGCTGAACCGCTGGCTCGAGAGCCTGCCGGTTGCCCGCGGCTTTGGAGAGATCTATGCCCGAGCCCACTAGCCCGGCGGCTCTTTCGTTCGTCGAATATCTGGCCGTCAAGAAAACCATCGATGATCGGGCTCTGAACGCCGGGGTCTGGTCCGCGCTGCAGCAGGCGGTGGCCGCCAACGCCATCCCGCGCGTACTCGAAGTCGGGTGCGGGATCGGCACCATGCTGGAGCGGCTGATCGAGCGCAAGGTCATGAGCGCGGGCGACTACCTGGGGGTCGACCTGTCCGCGGAGAACTTGGACACGGCTCCGCAACGGCTGATCCGGTGGGCCGAAGAGACTGGCCGTGCGGCGAGCGCTGCGTCAGACTCGCTTCAAATCACAGGAATGGGCGCTTCAGTCTCGGCCCGCTTCGCCCAGGCCGACGCGGTTGGGCTACCGGAGCGGGCCGAGCTGGAACAGGATTGGGATCTGCTGGTGGCGCATGCGCTGCTCGACCTGGTGGATGTCCCTCGGGCCCTCGAAGCGATGCTGCCTCGGCTCCGGCCCGGCGGCCTCTTCTATTTCAGCCTGGTCTTTGATGGGCTGACGATTCTGGAGCCCGAGTTCGACCGATCGCTCGACGAGCAGATCATGGCCCTCTACCACGAAACGATGGACCGGCGCACGCAGCAGGGCCTACCCTCCGGGGACAGCCGCGCCGGGCGGCATTTGTTTCGACAGCTGCGAGAGACCGGCGCCGAGCTGCTCGAGGCGGGCAGTTCGGACTGGGTGGTCTTCCCGCGGGGTGGCGCCTACTCGGCGGAGGAGGCTGTCTTCCTTCGGTGGATCCTGCACTTCATCGGGCACAGCCTGACTGGACATGCCGAACTCGATCCGGGCGGGTTGGCACACTGGTTGAAGCAGCGCCACGCCCAGCTGGCCCGAGCCGAGCTGGTCTACCTCGCCCATCAGCTCGACTTCCTCGGCCGGCGCGGGTAAACCGCGCTGGCCGGATCCACCAAGCCGCTGATCACTAGCCAGTCGCGGGCGAAGCTGGCGAGAAGGGGCGCCAGAAAGAACAGCCCGGCCAGGGTGGTCACCGGCGGCCCGACGATCGGCCACAGCATTGCACTCAGGAATCCCATCATCAAGCCGGCGATCGGCCGCCGGCTCCTGCTGGGTGGGAGCTCGCGGACCTCTCGGCCGGACCGGCGCTGCGCCCAGCGCCCGAGCTGGAACAGGAGGCCGGCGAACCCGATCGTCAAGAACGGCCAAGGCAGCACCCGGTACCACACGGCCAGGGCGGAGCCGATCAGCATTCCCAGGCTGTCGAGCGCGAGATCGAAGGCCTCGCCCAGCTTGGATTGCCGCCCGGACTGGCGGGCCAGATACCCGTCGAGGAAGTCCAACAGCATGGCGGCGGTAAACAGGATCGCCGGCGCCCAGGCCAGAGGGCCATGCGGGCGGGGCGAGAACAGGAAACCGCCAACAGCGGCCAGCAGAATTCCCCGCAGCAGCGTGACGAGCGTGCCTGCCCCCAGATCAGGATAGATCGATGCCGCCGCGGCGGCCCGATTCCGTGCCAGATTGCGCTTCAAAAAAGCGAGCGAATAACCGGCAGTCGGTGCCGCGAGGCCCAGCCAGCGGGTCGCGAACTCGATCTCTCTGGCCGCGGCCAGTCCCCCGAATCCGGCCAGCACCGCCAAAAGCGTCAATAGCGCCAGCCGGCGCCAGGTCTGCTGCAGGCGAAAGAGGGCCGAATCGGCCGGATGGGGGTGCTTAGCAGACGGAAGCACTGCCAACTATAGGAGTTTCACCACTGTCCAGACCACAGGGGCGGGGAGTACGATCGCAGCCAGGAAGCTTAATCGTGGCAGATTAATGAAAGGAGCTTCAGCCATGCAGATCAAAGAACGCATGACCCGGTCGCCAATCACGGCGCCACCCGAGATGCCGATCCAGGAAGCGCTCAAACTGATGCGGGAGCGCGGGATCCGCCGGCTGCCGGTGGTCGATAAGAAGGGCAAATTGATCGGGATCGTCTCCGATCGCGACCTGCTGCACGCCTCGCCCTCCGATGCCACTTCACTGAGTGTGTGGGAACTGAACTACCTGCTCAGCAAGGTCACGCTGAAAGATGTGATGACCAAGAACGTGATCACGGTCACGCCCGAGACGCCGGTTCAGGAAGCCGCCCGGATTATGACCGAGAAAAAGATCGGAGGCCTGCCGGTAGTTCAAGCTGGGAAGGTCGTCGGAATCATCACCGAGACCGATCTGTTCCGAGTGCTGCTCGAACTGCTCCCGGCCTGAGCTCGACCGGCCAGGCCTCAGCCCTCCAGCTCGACGGTCTGGCGGGCCACCACGATCGGCAGATTGGGGACCGTGTCATAGAGGCCGAGAAAGGCTGAGACCTCGATGCCCTGCAGCCCGCGCAGGTTCTCCACCCAACGGTACCCGATCGGCTGATAGAGCAGTTCGACCCCCAGCGTGAACGGTCCCTCGGCTGCCCCAAGGCTGAACGAATATTGAATCCGGTCTTCCCCGGCCAGAAAGTCGCCGTCGTCCGCGGCCCGACCCCGCACCTGGATCGCCTCGGGCGCCCGCAGGGTGTCCATCCCGGCCGGCAGCAGGCGGTTGTCCTTGGCGTAGGCGACCGACTCGATCAGACTCGTGGTCAGCCGACCGCCGGCATCCCGCGGGACCGCCTCATAGATCTGCACCTGGTCGGCCTGTACGATTGACAGGTAGTGCGGTTCGAAGGCGGCCGGGTCCAGATCATTGTCGTTGGCCAGGATCCGGCCGGCCGCGTCGTAGCCTCCCGACTCGAAGACCAGTTGCCCCTGTCCGTCCTCGACCCAGAGCCGGATCCAGGCCCGGGCTGCGGGAAAGCCGCTGGGGAATTTGTGGCCGGCCAGATTCCGGATCATAAGCTCTGCGGTCACTCGAGTTCCCGACAGCCGGAGCTCTTCGATCTCCAATGTGGCGGTCATGGTCTCCAATTGACCCAGGCTCAGCAGCCGGGTAGCTTCGAACTGCGCTGCAGAGGCGGTCAGTCCGAGCTCCTGAACGTAGGTTTCCATGAGCTGCAGCATATAGCTGTTGGCGCCGACGAACGAGTGCTGGGCAAACGGGCTGCGGGGGAACGGACTGGTGTTCGCCACTCTGACCCCACCGATGGCTTCCGGCATGTGGCAATCCTGGCAAGACTCGGCGGTGCGATAGTCGCTGTAAAACCATTCGAAATAGGTGGTCTGCAGCGGGAATTCGAAACCGGCGTTTGCCAAGAATAATGTATGGCAGGTCCCGCAGAGCTCTGAGTCACCGAGGTGCTCGCCCTGCACGGGAACATATCCCGAGCCCAGTTCCATAAACTCCGCCAGATCTTCCGCCACCGAATACGGGCCGTAGATCACTCGCTTCCCTCGGTCCAGTTCGGTATCGATTTGAAATTGACCGTCATAACTCTCCACGTAACCCAGATTATCCGGGCGGATCTGATGGCACAGCGTGCATGACACTCCATCCATCGCCAGAGCATGCAGCGGATGATCTGGATCCAAGAGGCCGTCATCCAATATCGCGGCCGGAGTTCCCGCCGCG
>CAYHSI010000097.1:0-7595 GCA_964359225.1 uncultured Anaerolineaceae bacterium | reverse complement strand
GCCGACGGGCAGGATCGGCATCAGCGCGAGCTCACCCTGGAGTAAGACCTAGGGTGGGGTCTGCTAGGAATAGCAGGTCCGCTGGGAGGGAGAGTAGGTCAGTTCTCCGCCATCACCCAGCAGGCGTGGGGTGGAAAGGAGAGGGTCTGCTGTTCGCCGACCTTCGGCAGCCGCAGCGTGCGCTCGTTCAGGATGTCGAGGGTCAGATTGGAGTCGCCTAGCTCGACCCGGACCCGCACGACCCCTCCGAGGAAGGTCACCGAATCTACCGTGCCACTCAGCCGGTTGTCGCCGCCCCCCTCGCCCAGGTGCAATTCCTCAGGGCGAAGCATCATCAGGACTTGGGTTCCCTTCGTGAACTGGATCGGGGATCCCACTCGGATGGTCTGACCATCGAAAGCCACGGCTCCGCTCCCGGCGTCGGTTACGGTGCAGCGCAGCTGGTTCAGGGTGCCGACGAAGGAGGCCACAAACGAGGTCTTCGGAAAGTTGTAAATCTCGAAGGGGGTACCGACCTGCTCCATCTGGCCGGCGCTCATCACCACGATCCGATCGGAGAGCGAAAGCGCCTCCTCCTGGTCGTGGGTGACGTAGATCGTAGTGATGCCGAGCTCTTGCTGGATGCGGCGAATCTCCGAGCGCAGCTCGACCCGGATCTTGGCGTCAAGCGCGGAGAGCGGCTCATCCAATAACAGGAGCTGAGGCCGGATCGCCAGGGCCCGGGCGAGGGCGACCCGCTGCTGCTGGCCTCCCGACAGCTCGTAGGGGTAGGACTTTCCCTTGTCGGGAAGGTGGATCAAGTCCAACAGCTCGGTCACCCGCTTCTCTCGGGCCTCGGCGTTCTCCTTGCGCACCCTGAGCCCGAAGCCGATGTTTTCGGCCACCGTCATGTTGGGGAAGAGGGCGTAAGACTGGAAGACCATCCCGATATTGCGCTCGTTGGGCTTGGCGAAGGTGACGTCCTTCCCCGCCAGCCGGATGGTGCCGGAGCTGGGCTGCTCGAAGCCCGCCACCATCCGCAGCGTCGTCGTCTTCCCGCACCCGGAGGGGCCCAGGAACGAGACGAACTCGCCCGGCGCCACCTCCAGGTCGAACGTGTCGACGGCCAATAGCCCCTTGAACTCCTTGCGCACGCCCTGCAGGCTCAGGAACCCGCCGCTCACCGCCGCTTCCCCTCTCTCGTTATGTAGGCGATCATCCCCATCGCCGCCCAGGTGAGGGCGAAGGCCACGATCGCCATCGCGGAGGGCTCATACACCTTGCTCCGGGTCAGGTTGGCCATGTAGGGCCCGAAGGTCTGTTGGGCCATGAAAAGAGCAATGGTCAGCTCGCCGATGACGATGGCGAAGGTCAACAATGCCCCCGAGAGCAGAGCCACCCGCAGGTTGGGGAAGATGACTTTGCGGAGGATGGTAGCCCAGCTCGCCCCCAGGCTCTGGGCCGCCTCGGTCAGCGCCCGGACGTCCATCGCTCGCAGCCCGTTGTCGACCGAGCGGAACATGTAGGGGAACGAGAGGGCGGCGTAGGCGCAGATGAGGACCACCCGCGAGCTTCCGTAGGTGGCGGTCAGCAGCAGCGGTGGCCGGCTGTAGAGGCGGATGAGGCCGAACACCAGCACTACCGCCGGGATCACGAACGGCAGCAGCGTGATGAATTCGACGACCGGTCGCAGCCCCTGCAATCGCAGCGTGACCCAGTAGGCGGTAGGCACGATGATCAGCAGGCTGAGGATGATGGCGGCGACAGCGTTGACCAGCGATTCGCTGAACGTCGGCAGGAAGTTGGTGTCGGCGAACAGCCTCCGGTAGGCCTCGAAGCCGAGCCTGCCCTTCTCCGCCCGCAATGACCAGTAGAAGGTGGCCGCGAGCGGGATCAGGAAGTAGAGGGCCCCCGCCAGGAGGATCAGCCAGGACCACAACCGGTTCCCCTTGGCTGCAGCCTCGGCCGCCGGCGCCTTGACCGAGACCGAGACTGGAGCGGTGGAGATCGTCACCCCAGCCACCTCTCCGAGCGGCGCTGGAGGACGGAGTAGACGAGGATGGAGAGGCCCATAATGATCACCATCCCCATCGCCACCGCATAACCGAGCCCGGGGTTATGGAGGACGTCGCCAGAGATTTGCTGGCCGATTAGGAGGGTGGCCAGGCTGAGGAGACCGCCGGTCAGGGCGTAGGCGGTGGCATGGGCTCCGAACGAGTTGCCGAAAAGCAAGATCATCGTGCCCAAGATCGAGGGCAGCAGCACCGGCAGGGCCACGTGGCGCCAGTATTGACCTGAGGTGGCCCCAAGATTCTCGGCCGCCTCCCGCCAGTCACGCTTGAGCCCGTCGAGGGCAGGGAGGATGACGAGGACCATCAGCGGGATCTGGAAGTAGAGATAGACCACGCTCAGCCCCCAGAACGAGTAGAGGCTGAATCCGGTTCCATACAGGTCGACCCCCAACACCTCGAACAGGGCAGTGACCACACCGACCCGGCCGAGGGTGAAGATGAAAGCGGCGGCCAGGGGGACGCCGGCGAAGTTTGAGGCAACTCCGGAGAAGGTGGTAAGAGCCGACCGAAACGGACGGGGAAGGCCCCCCATCGACACTGCCCACGCCATGAGGAACCCAACCAGGCCCCCGATGAGGGCTGTGGTGAGGCTGATCCTGATCGACATTCCGTAGGAGCGGAGTACGGCCTCACTCGTTAGCTGACGGTAGTTGTCGAGGGTCAGGCCTCCCTCCGACCCTTCGAAGCTGCGGAAGGCGAGGATCAGCGTCGGCCCGATCAGGAACAGACCTGAGAATACAAAGAAAGGAAGAACGCCGACCCAGCGCCCGAGTTGAGCTCGTGGGGGGCGCTTGGCGCCCCCCACGGTCCGATCGGAGAGTCGGGAGTTAGGGCAGAGGGAGGACTTCGACACCGACCACTGTAGGCCAACCCTCGACGATGACCGCCTTGGCGGCGTTGATCTCGTCAATCGACGGGAAGTAAGCCCCTTCTGTGCTGGGCAACTGCGCCAACATCTCGGCCGGGATGGTGCCGGCGGCCGACATCGCGTTGAACCTGATCGGATAGCAGAAGCCGGAGGCCCAGTTTAGCTGGCCCTCGTCCGAGTACAGGTATTCCATCCACAGCTTGGCGGCGTTGGGATGAGGCGCGTAGGCACTGATCGCCTGCACGTACACGCCGGCTAGGCGACCCGCCGCCGGCACGATGGTCTCCAGCTCGGGGTTGCCGGCAAGGTTCACATCGTTGAGGATCGAGTTGTACGACCAGTCGATCAGGATCGGGGTCTCCCCGATCCCAACCGTGCGGGAGTCGCCGTCGATCGGGACAAAGTTGCCGGCCTCGTTGAGCGACTTGAAGAACTCGAGCCCGGCCTGGGCGGCCTCTTCTCCGGTGGCGCCGGTAGCGAGGCCGGTGGCCCATACCGTGAGGATGGCCGCATTGGAGGTCAGCGGGTCACCCGACAGAGCGATCTGCCCTGCGTACTCCGGGCTGAGCAGGTCAGCGTACTCGGCGGGAGGGTTCGCCACCTCGGCCGTATTGACCGAGAACGAGAGCACCCCGTAGTAGTCGCCGTACCAGTAGCCGTCGGGGTCCTTGGCGTCATCCGGGATATCGTCCCAGGTCGCAACCTTGTAGGGTTGGATGAGGCCCTCGTCCTTGGCGGTGGGCCCGAAGGCGAGGCCGACGTCAACCACGTCCGGGGCCTGTGGGCCCGGGTTGCCCTGGTTGGCCCTGATTGCCTCCAACTCCTCGGCTGAGCCGGCTCCGGGGTCAAGTTCGTTGACCTCGATCCCGTACTTGGCCTTGAAGCCGGTGAAGACCGCTTCATAGTTGCACCAGTCATGGGGCAGGGCGATCGTGGTAACAGTGCCCTCTGCCTGAGCGGCGGCGATCAAGGCATCCATTTCGCCGGCGGGGGGTGGGGCGGCGGCCTCCTCCGGGGTAGCCGTCGCCTGGGCGCAAGCCGCGGTCAGGAACCCAAGAAGCAGCAAGGTTGCCAGAATCTTGGCCAGACCGCGGTTAGGGTAACTTACAGTCATGTTCTCCTCCTCAGGATTCATTGATGGTGTCATCGGCCTCCAGTCGCCACGCCGCGCAGCGGCAGGCGGGAGGTCGGGCGGAAACACGATGTGAACGATCACGATTGGGTCTGGCCCTGGTAAACCACCTCCTTAGCATTGCCGAGGTCAACTTTGGGATAGGTGTAAAGGGGGTCTTTGGTCTGGATTGGCGGTGCCAACTATAATGCAAGTGGGGCCAATCGGGAGGGTCTTGCCGAACCCCCCGACTTTCTGCGAGCCGGATATCAATTGACAACGCCTGGCGGCCCCGCGCCGGGGTTATTCATCCGGGTAGATCGGATTGCTCCACGCCCTTCGGCCTCGGTCATCACGCACTTCGATCCGGATCCAGGCTGGATCACGCTTCAACTTGAACTCGGCTTCGGTCAGCTGCGACCCCGCCGCCGCGTGCCGGCTCCACCCCAGGTTCCCAGCGCCTATCCAATAGATAGCCTCGACCGGGGAGGATTGAACCCAGAGTCGCTTGCCCTCCCAGTGGACCGATTCGATCATTGGATGGTTGGTGCTGAAAAAGAGGCCACCGCGCAGCCCATCCAGGACAGCGGTGTCAGCAAGTCGGGATGCCTTGATCATCACCCAACCGCCGCCATGGTCCGGGTCGCGCCAATGCGAGTCGTCGGTTGCTAACCCCCACGCTCGCCGGCCTCGCCCGAGCAGGTCGTCCCAATAGCCGCAGGCCTCCCCCTTACGGTTCTCCCACATCGCGCTGGTGTTGAAGATCTCGAGCGCTCGCAGCCCATCGAATGAGGCCAACTCTTCGTGTGAGAGTCCGGACCAGTACGGGTGGGCAAGGTAGCCAAATCCTCCTTGCGCCCAGATCCATTCCAGAGTGGCGGATACGCCCTGGAGACGTTCCGGCAGCGGCTCGCTCAGCCCGACAGCAACACAGTGAACCGGAGACCCCTGCCGGCTTCGGCCCAGGCTGAGCTCCGCGCCTGGGAGCGCGATCAGGGATTGCCCCTCGGCACCCGTCTGGGTTGGCGCACCGGTGATCCGGTTATGGTCGGTGATTGCCAGCACCTGATAGCCGTTCTGGCGATGCCAATCGACGACCGCCTGGGGCGACCAGGCGCCGTCCGACTCGATCGTGTGAGTGTGCAAGCTGGCGCGGTACCATTGGCCGGGCGCGTCGAATGGGTTGGTAACGGGCGGGTCGCTCATCTGGGCCGAGGGTAGAGCCGCAGAGCTGCCCCTGTCAACGGTTCAGGAGTCGTGGAACTCATCGAGGATGGGTGTGAGCCGGTGCGGGACGTCGGTCAGGATCCCCGTGGCTCCGGCGCTGATGTAGTCGCGCATTGCGGCCTGCTCGTTCACGGTCCAGGGGTAGACGTCGATGCCCGCGGCGCGCAGCTCCGCAACCATTGGTGGCGGAGTCGCGCTCGCCGGAGGCAGATAGGCCTGGACTTGGAGCCGCTGGACCAACCCGACCGGATCGGGGTCCGGCGAGAAAACCAGCACACCGAGGGAAAGATTGGGGTCCAGCTGCCGAGCGGGCTGCAGAAACCGGGTTTGGAAGGACGTCAACAGCACGCGCCCGACCATGCCGAGCTCCTGGATGAGGGCGACCGTGTCCTCGACAACGTGCCTCTCACCTGGGGCACCTTTGAGGTCCTTGAGCTCAACGTCGACCCGCCAGTGGTGATCACGGGTGAAGAGCAGGGCTTCCCGCAGGGTGGGGATCGGTTCGGCGGTGTAGTCACCGATGGCTGCTGGATTGCCAGTCTCGGAGGCCGGGGGAGTCGTGGCATTGAACCAAGAGCCAAAATCGAGCCTGCGCAGCTCCGCGAGAGTGAAATCTTTCAGCAGCCACGGTTCGCGCTCCGGGAAGACCGCTCTCGCGTTGGAGGTCCGAAGCAGGCTATCGTCGTGAGCCAGAACCAGAACGCCGTCGGCCGTCACCGCGACGTCCAGCTCCCACATATCTGCCCCCACCTGCAGGGCCTTGCGTGCGCCGGCAAGCGTGTTCTCCGGCGCCAGGCGGCTCGCTCCCCGGTGGCCGATGTTCAAGGTCGGCGAGGTGCGGGAGTCCATAGTTGGCAGGCTCAAGTGTTGCCCCAGTTTATCGTCACCTTCGGCGGCTCGTCCACGTCTGGGTTGAAAGTGGTTTGAGGTGGAACGAGAGCAACTGCTCAGTCGGCTGAGGGCTGAACGCTTCGACCTGCTCGTCATCGGCGGCGGCGCGACCGGCTGTGGGATCGCGCTCGATGCGGCAGCCCGCGGTCTGCGGGTGGCGTTGGTCGAGCGAGAGGACTTCGGTTCTGGGACCTCGTCCCGCAGCACGAAGCTCATCCACGGCGGGGTCCGCTACCTGGAACTGGCCTTCAAGCGGCTGGACCGTGTCCAATATCGACTCGTGCGTGACGCGCTGGCCGAGCGATCGATCCTGCTGCGGATCGCGCCCCACCTGACACACTGGCTGCCACTCTTCACACCCCTCTACCGGACATACCAGCTTCCCTACTACTGGATCGGCCTGAAGCTGTACGACGCCCTGGCCGGGGAAGCCGGAGGGATCCCGAGCCGATTTGTGTCCAGCCGGGAGGCGCGAGCGCGATTTCCGCAGGTCAGGCCCGAGGGACTGCGCGGTGGTGTGCTCTACGGCGACGGGCAATTCGACGACGCCCGGATGAACGTGGCCCTGGCCCTGACCGCCATCGAACAGGGCGCAGCGGTGGCGAACTATGTGGAGGTGGTTGGACTCGTCCACCGGGATGGCCGGGTCATCGGGGCGGCAGTGCAAGATCGGGTGGGCGGTGGGGCCTGGGAGATCGAGGCCCGCGGGGTGATCAATGCGAGCGGCCCCTGGAGTGACCGGGTGCGCCGAATGGAGGACCCCAGCGCGGAGCCGATTCTACAAGTCAGCTCGGGAGCCCACATCGTGGTGGATGGGAGGTTTTCGATGCCCGAGGCCGGGCTGCTCATCCCCAAGACCGAAGACGGGAGGGTGCTGTTCGTTCTACCCTGGCTGGGCCACGCCCTGATCGGGACAACCGACGAGGCGGCCCGCCCAGACGAACCGCCGATTGCGGGCGACGAGGCGGTCGAATACCTCTTGCGGCACGCGAACCGATACCTCACCCGCCAGATCGAGCGGGCTGACATCAAGGCGGCCTGGGCGGGCCTGCGCCCACTAATCCGAGACCCGCGGGCGACCGATACCGCAAGACTGGCACGCGATCATGTAATCGTGCAGGGTCCGGGTGGGATGATTACGATCGGCGGGGGAAAGTGGACCACCTATCGCACGATGGCTCAGGACGCAGTGGATTACGCGATCCTGCACACGAGACTGAAGCCCGCCGCGGAATGCCGGACGGCCTTGCTGCCCCTGGTCGGGGCTGAGGGTTTTGACCCGGCCGGCGCAAAGCAGATAGAAACTCGCCACGCGCTGGATGCAGATGTCGCGCAACACCTTCTGCGCGCCTACGGCAGCAGGGAGGACCAGGTTGCAGATCTGCTCGCTGAGGTCGGATCCGCCCGCCTGGCACCGGGTCATCCTATTCTCGAGGCGGAAGTCGTG
>CAYHSI010000096.1:0-7666 GCA_964359225.1 uncultured Anaerolineaceae bacterium | reverse complement strand
AGCGCCTCGACGGCGCCCTCGTCGTGGCTGACCAGCACAACGGCGCCCGAGTAGGTCTGCCACTCCGGCCAGCCCGCCAAATCGGGCGCAAGCAGATTAGGCAGCTTGCCCAATGGCAGGGAAAACGCGGTCGCTTCTGCCGACGACAAACCCGCCCGGCTGCTCAATCGCAGGAACTCGCCGAGCGGCAGGGCCAGCACCGCGGCGATCCCGACGGTAGCTAGAGCGCCGACCCCCAAGCTCCCAAATCCCTTCCCCCATTCCGATGAGCCAGTTGGCTTGTGGCTATGCGCAGCCGTCCACGCAGCGTAAGGAATACTAAGCATCAGCACATAAGGAAACCAGCGCGGATCGATGAGGAACACCAGGCCGGCGGCCGCGCCCGCCAAGGCGGCACTCCGCACTCGCGGCAGCGCCGGTTCCCCCACCTTGCGGGCCGCCGAGTCCACTGCTAGCAGCACCCAGGGGGTCCAGCAGACCGCAAAGACTAATGTAACGTGACCAAGACCGACATGGCCAATCAGCTTGGGTGCTCCCGAAAACGCCAGTCCGGCCAGGCTGGCCGCCGGGTCGCTCAGCCCGATCCGCCGGGCCAGTCGCCAGGTGCCCACTCCCGCCCAAACCAGGTGGAGATAAACAAGCAGGTTGAACGCGAACCCAGGTGCCAGCCAGGAAGCAAGCCAGATCGGGGGATACCACAGGCCGGAGAGCGGATCGGCGAAGAAGGGAGTCCCAGACAGAATCATCGGGTTCCAGAGCGGTATCTGGCCCCATTCGAGCAACGAACGCCGAAGAAACGCGGCGTTCGGCCAGTGGGATATCAGCAGATCCGAAAAGGCTCCCCCGCGCCAGAACAGCACCTGGCCCGGATCAGGGATCGCCGGGGCCAGCCACAGTAAGCACCCCAAGAGCAGGATGACGACCGATCGGCCCTTCACGGGGTTGGGACTTTGTATAACCGGCCGACGCCGACTTCATGCACCAGGTCAAGTTCGGGGATCCAGCTCGGACTACCGATCGCCATTTCCTCGCTCGAGTAAAGGACATACCGGACGCCCAGGTTCCGGAGCCGCTCGAGACCGTTTGCCGGGTCCTGGTCCCAGCCGAACAACCGGACCAGCTCTGCCCTCCACTCGGCAGCCTTGGGAGTTTCGAACGGATGTCCGTAGATCACGCGTGCCGGAGTGTAAGCCGGGAGACGGTTGCCGGTTCGGGGTCCGGCCAGGATCAGCTCCGAATCGATCAGATGGTCTCCGATCCACTGGGTCAACTCTTCATCATGTCGGTCGACGACCAGCGCAGGGTCTCCCCGCGCCACCGAGCTTAGCCCGGAGGCGATGACCAGGCCATGGGAGGGAAGGGAGAGGGCCAGGGTTCCAACCAACAAGAAGCTGAAGCGTCGGCGGCTGGAGGCCAGGCGCTCGAGTCCCAGGCCGGCCAGAGCCGCCAACGGGAAGAAGAGCCCCAGGCTGAGCCGGCGCTGCAGCAGAAATGGTCCGTACAGCAGCAGACCGTTTACCAGCACCCAGCTGACGAGTAATCGAGATTCACTCCGCTCGCGCAGCCTGGCGGCCCTGATCCCGATCACGGCTAACGGCACTAGCAGCCCATAGCCCAACAGGGTCTCGATCAGGGAGGGAGAAGGTGTAACGTTTTGGGCGGCCCATCCCCCGAGTACGGGGTGCGTACGAATGACCCCGAAGTCGTAGACCAACACCGGGAGCGCGCCGAGCAAGAACGCCGCCACACCCATCTGCTGCGGTCGCCTGCGTTCGGAACCCGGCTCGGAGGCCGGCCCGCCGTCAGGTTTGTGCCGCACGATCGCTTCGACCAAAACCCAGGCGCCCAGGGAGGCCCCCACGGTCAATGAACCAAAAGGCTGAATCAGCGACAGCCCGAGGCTGGCCAGATAGATCAGCCAGGCCGGGTAGCTTGAGGCGATAGCGGTCACCGAGAAGATCAGCAAGGCGGCGGCGGCCGGGAAGTGGGCGTTCACGTACGCCGTCATGAAAGGGATGGCCTCTGGTACTTGGAGATCCACCGGCGTCAGGCCAAAAGGCACGGCCAGCCACCCGATCCCGGTCCCGAAGAGCGCCAAGCCGAAGGCCGCCCACTGGGCTCTGCCCGGTGCGAGAATCCGCCTGACGAACAAGAAGGTGGCCGCGAACATTGCGGCCGCCCCCAACACCCGGGCGGAATGGTACATCGTCAACGGCGCCAGCCCGACCCAGCTTCCCACCCGGCCGAGGACCAGGTAATACACGAACAGCAGCGCTCCGTCTCCCGGCTCGGCGGCATACGGCAGTCGGAACTCCAGCGGCTCCGCGGCTCCCTGCCGCATCTTGGCCAGGTAACTATAGCCGTCGATCGGATTGAGCAAGAAACCGCTGAAGCTGGATTGGGGGGCGGTGAGGCTAGGAGCTACCAGGTAGGGCAGGTTGACTAGCAGCAGGGCGACCGCGCTTAGTCCGGCTGCGGATCTCGGCCCGAACACGGGCGGGATTGTACGTCGGGTCAGGGTGACTCGCCATTTGCTCTCATCGAATGCCAGCATCTATAATCCGGAAGTGAGCCGCGCCTCCGGTCTTCACCGCTTGCAAGCCATGGATCTCGCTGCGGATCGGATTAGGGGTCGCCAGCTGGAAATCGAAGCCCAACTCTCCGACTCGGCCGAGCTGGAGCGCCTGCGAACCAACCTGGCCGCGGCCGGCGAGGCGACCCAGGATGCCGGGGCGGTGGTACGAAGTGCCCATCGCGTGGTGCAGGACCAACGTCATAAGCTGAAGGAGACCGAACAGGCCCTGTATGGAGGGAGGATCCAGACCCCTAAAGAGCTGGCCGAACTTCAAGCCGAAGCGGAGTCGCTCAAGCGTCACCTGGACACTTTGGAGGATCGGTATCTCGAGGCGATGCTGAGTCAGGATCAGGTGGCGGCCGATGAGCGCCAGTCACAGTTGGCGGTCGATTCGTTGATGTCGGACCGGTCCACACTTCACTCCGAATTGCAGGCCGAACTCGGGCAAATTCGAGACCGGCTGAATGACTTCGAGATTGAACGCGAAGCCGCGCTGATCAGCGTCTCAGAGCCGGACCGGGCGACGTACGAGAGGCTACGTTCCCGGTTGGGAGGCATCGCGGTCGCCACCCTAGAGGAGGCAAGCTGCGGAGCATGCGGCCTCCGGGTCTCGGCTTCGAGAGAACAGGTGGTTCGGGCTGGAGTTGAATTGGTTACCTGCGGTCAGTGTGGCCGCGTGCTGTACGGCGGATAGAGATGTTTGGACCCTTTGGCCCCTTCGGAATTCGATTTGATTGGCCCGAGTTCTTTGTCGGTCTCGGGACCGGCCTGGTGTTTGCCCTCGCACTGTGGCGATTGCGGGCAGTTTTCGGCTGGGGGCTCCAGATGCTCCGAGACGCGCTCGGTTCGCTCCGCTCTGGTCTGGCCTCCAAAGCGATCGACCGATATCAGGTGGAACTCATCTCCCGAGCGGAGACCCTGCACCTGGCTCGCCCGATCTTCGCCTTGGATGAGGTGCTGATCGATCCACGGATCCTCATTCCGCCACCTCCGACGGATCCCACCCAGTCCGAATCGCTCCCGACCGATTCGCTGTCAGTCGTGCCCAATCTGCCTGATCTGAACTTCCTTTCCGGAGTGTATGCCGCCCACACCCTGTCGATCCCCGACGCCATGCGGGACGGGGTCGATCTGCTCTTGACTGGGGAACCAGGAAGCGGTCGCACGACGGCCTTGGCTTACATGGCGATCCGGCTCGCCAATCGTGACAAGGCAATGGGCAGCTTGATTGGCAAAGTTCCCTTCCTAATCCATGCAACGGACCTGGCGGTGAACCGAACCCGAGACGCCATCCAGCCGCTAATCCTGGCCGCCCAGCGCACAGCCTCTGCCGGCGTCGCCGCGATGCTGCCTGGCTACATCCAGAAGCATCTCGAGCAAGGGAATGTGATGTTGCTGCTGGATGGGTTGGACGAAATCCCCCGCGCGGAGCTCGGCCCGGTCGCGGCCTGGTTGACCGCCCTCCGTGCTCAACACCCGGGAATTCGAATTGTCGCCGCCGGCTCAGCACGTGGCCTGGGTACGTTGGCCCAGGCTGGGTTGGCCCCCGTCCCGATCGCACCGTGGACTGAGTACACGCAGCGTGAATTCCTCGCCAAGTGGGCGAGGTCGTGGCAGCAATTCGTCGTCCCGACGATCCCCAAGGGCAGAATCAGCGATATCGATCACTCGCTGATCAACGGCTGGCTGGCCGGTACGATGCGGGGTCGGGCCCCGGCCGAGGTGACATTGAGAGCCTGGGCGGCCTATGCCGGCGATATCCGGGGCCAGCGGTCAGTGGACGATCTCGAATCCTACGCCGCCAGAATGCTTTCACCCGAGGAACGGCAGGCCGCTTCGGCGGCGGCCCTGGCCTGGCTCAGATCAGAGCAGGCGGGGATCTTGGAGCGGGACATGCCCCTGGGAGTGCCGGTGGCCGACCTGGTGGAGGCTGGGCTGCTGGTTCGCCGAGAAGGTGGCCGGGTTGGCTTTTTCCAGCCTGCAGTTGGAGCGTATTTCGCCGCGCTGGCCATGGCACGCGGTGAGCGACCCGAATCGATCGAACGAGCCAGCTGGCAGCCAGCGGAAAAGGCGATGCACTACTTGGCGGTGCTCGGAGATGTTGAAGCCGCGGTCCAGCGGGCGCTGCATACCGCCGGCGACCCGCTCGATGCCAAACTGCTTGGCTGCGCACGCTGGCTCCCAGACACCTCCAGCAAGGCGGAGTGGCGCGGCAAGGTGCTGCGGGAGATCGCACAGTTTGTGCAGGATGCGGCCAAGCCCTACGGATTGCGGCTGCGCGGCGTCCACGTGCTGGCCAGAGCCGCCGAACCCTCGGTCGGAATTCTCTTCAATCGGATGTTGAAAGCTCCCTCCCCCTCCAGCCGAGTGCTGGGCGCCCTCGGCCTGGGCGGCCTCAACGATGAAGGCTCAGTGGACAAGTTGGTGGCAGCGATCCAGACCGACTCGGAAATGATGGTCCGGCAGGCGGCTTGCCTGGCGCTCGGCGCCATTGGTACTGACGCGGCGATGGAGGGCTTGGGCCAGGCCTTGCTGGGCGGCGACGAGCAGTTGCGCTTAGCGGCGGCCGAGGCATTGGCGGTTCACCCGGACGAGGGGTTTGGGATGTTGAGGGAAGCCGCCGATCATCCAGAAATGATGACCCGCCGGGCGGCAGTCTTTGGGCTCTCCCGGACTCCGACCGACTGGGCGGTGGAAGTGCTTCAGAAAGTTAAGGCCGATGACCAGGAATGGATCGTGCGGGGAGCGGCGGCTGAAGCGCTCGACCGAAGGACCAAGCCCCCCTGGAAGGTCCATCGGCCGCCGGGCGACCCGTCGGAAATGCCGTGGCTTGTGGCATTTGCCGCCAAAGAAGGGCTGGGAGTTGGCCCGGGCAAGGCGGCAGTGGACATGCTGCGCCGGGCGCTGATCGGGGGCACTCTGGACGAACGAATTGCGGCGCTCGAAGCCCTCGGCTGGGGGACCGGGGATCAGGTCGTGCTGGAGCTGTATAAGACGCTCAACTCAGGAGACGAACAGCTGCGGGATGCTGCCTTCGAATCGCTTTGGCGCTTGGCAGCTACCGGAGCGGAATTGCCTGACCCGATGAAGTTCGGCTTCTAGCGGCTAGGCATCCAGCCAGCCCTGGATCCGGTTCTCGACCTCTTCGGCAGTCATCGCCTCGACCGCCACAATCTTGTCCAATCCGGTTTCACCGGCCACGATTTCGATCCGATTGGCCCGAACCCCCAGAACCTTCGCCAGGAAGGCGATCAAGGCTCGGTTGGCCTTACCGCCGACCGGTGGCTCTTGGATCCGGATGCGGAGGGTCCCGTCTTCCATGATCCCGGCAAATTCGCTCTTGCGGGCCCGCGGGGTCACCCGAACCGTTATCGCCGCCCCGACCTTTCCATTGGTGAGTTTGAATTTTCTCATCAGCTGAGGCCCACCAGCAACCCGGTCAGCAGTCTGCGGACCAAATCCAAGGCGATCAGCAGGACCAGCGGGCTCAAGTCGAGCCCCCCAACCGGGGGAACGAGTCTTCGAATGGGATCGAGCAGGGGCTGCACCACACTGTCCAGAAAGCGGCGGACCTCGTGATACGGGTTCAGCACCCAACTTACCAGCACATCGGCGAGCACAACCAGCCACAGCAGCGTGAAAACCACGCCGATTAACTCAGTGATGATGGCCATCTCGCCGCCGGCTTGGATTATCCCATAGATTTGTTCGCACCCCTCGGGAACCCTCTCCTACCGAGCTCATATCGGCGGCCTCGGACCAAAGAGTGCCCTTCCGAGCCGAAGAATCGTCGCCCCTTCTTCCACCGCAATTTGAAAGTCATCGCTCATGCCCATCGAGAGCTCCGGCCAGGTCTTGGAAGTCGCTTGCTGAAGAAAATCGCGCAATTCTCGCATTCTGCGGAAAACAGGGCGGACCGCCTCGGGCTCCTCCGTCCAGGGGGCCATCGTCATCAGGCCGCGCACCTCCAGGTGAGGGAGGCTGGCCAAGCGTTCGAACTCGGCCGCCGCCTCGGGCCAGGCGAACCGGTCGGCCAATGGCCAACCCCACTTGCTGCTCTCGCCGGACACATTGCATTCCAGCAGAACTTGCAGCTCGTGTCCCTGCGACCCAACTTCGCGGTCCAGCAACTCGGCGATCTTGGCTCGGTCGACGGAGTGCACCATTGTAAAGCTGGCGGCCACCCGCCTCACTTTGCGACTCTGGATGTGGCCGACCATGTGCCACTCTAGGCCGGTCAGATCCAGCAGGGCGGCCTGTTTCGGCCCAGCTTCCTCCACCCGATTCTCGCCGATAAGCCGCAGCCCGGCCGCGTGAGCCGCCCGAACAAACTCACTCGGCTGGGACTTCGTCACGGCGACGATCCGGATGGAACTCGGTTCCCGGTGCGCCCGGGCGGCCGCAGCATCGATCCGAGCCCGAACCTGCCGGAGATTGGCCTGAACCTGGCTTTCAAGCGTTGAGGGCAAGGACGGCTCCAAATCGGCCCGTCTGTCCCCGCTCACCGCGGTGCGAATACCAGTCCGCTAGGTTACAGGCGGTGCAAATACCGGCAACTTCGACCGAACCAATGCCGGTCGATTCAAGCTGCCAGCGATTCGCCGACCATAGATCGAGGACGACCTGGCCCTCCCGCGGGAGCAGAAACTGCGAGCTGTGGGCGCCAAAAGCCGCCTCGACCTGAGCGACCACGTCCGGGCCGACCGTATAATGGTCGGGTCCGATCGACGGGCCGAGCCCGGCGATCAAGTCCCCCGGTCTGGAACCGAATTCTCGAACCATCGCCCTTACCAACTCAATCGAGACCCCCCGCACCGTTCCCAACCAGCCCGCGTGTCCAACTCCAATCGCGATCCGAACCGGGTCGAACATCAGGATCGGCACACAGTCGGCAAAACGCATCAGCAAGCTAAGCGCAGGCTGGGCGGTGACCATTCCATCGGCCTTGAGCGGGCTACCAGCCCCGTTGGGAGAGTCGGCCCGAATGATCTCAGCCGAATGCACTTGCCAGACTTGGGAGAGGGAGGCAGCTGACAGATCTACTGCGGCCAGCGCCCGGCTCAGGTTGGCTCGGACTCGCTCCGGCTGATC
>CAYHSI010000095.1:0-7775 GCA_964359225.1 uncultured Anaerolineaceae bacterium | reverse complement strand
CCCTAAGTACGAAAACGTCGTCAACAGCAGAAAGCTCTCCAGATCGTAGACGTAACCCGTTCCGCTGCTAAGCGTGAGTTGGAAGATGTGGTCGCCGTAGACTGTGATCCCTTCGCCAAACTGCTCCGGGGGGAGCGACAACCGCTTCACGACCGCCCCGCTTTCCAGCTCCACTTTCCTCAGGGTCGACTCGCCGACCAAGCCGGTGCCTTCGTAGAGCGCGCCCTGGTGGAACACCAGACCCTGAGTGAAGGCATCTGGGTCATGGGGGTAGGTCTGGATGACCCGGTAGGTATAGTACGGCGGCGCACCGGGGGTGGGAGTGGAGGGCGGTTGGACAGGTGGAGGCACGGGCGAGCAGCCTGCAAGCACCAACCCTGAAAACGCTAGCAGAAGTGGGAGAGGCGACATTGATCGGGACACAGTTCGGAGCTTCTGAGCCTGGTAGGCCTAGTTGCTCGCTGCGCTGCGCGAACCAAGGGTTACCCGCACGAGCAGCATCCCTACGATGAGGGGCGGAAGCAGCATGGCCAGGTCGGTCAGCGGCAGGAGCAGCATGGCCGCGAGCGGGACTGCGGCGAAACTGCGCGGGCCTTTGGCGCGCAACAGCCCCGAGGCGGTTATGGCGGCCGGCCACAGGACGAGATGATCATAGATCCGGAGATAGGGCAGCAGCGTAAGTCCGCCGGCGATCGCCAAGGCCAGGGCGGAGGCAGTCAAGCCCTTCCGTATCCAGTACAACAGGGCATAGCCGGCTGGTAGCCACAGGAGGATCCCGGGGACCCCCGCTTCCCGCAGCCCAAAGTATCCGCGGGCGGCCAAGCCGGGTCCTCCCAGGTACTGGCCAGCGAGCAGCCCGGCGAGCCACTCACCGAGCCAGCCCGGATGCAGGACCCAAGAGACAACCGCCGCAATCAAGATCGTTGTGCCGAACACAATCGGAACTTTCCAGCGGCGGGCTCGGACCGATTGCAGCAAGATCAGTGCGAGCGGAAATGCAACGATGTGGGGTTTGGCAGTGACCAGCAGCGCGGCAATCACCGTCGGAATCAGGACTCGGCGCTGTTGGCTCAAGCCGACCAACACGGCGAGACTGATCAAGGCCAATTCCGCAAGCGCGGTGATCTGACCGGTCACATAGACGTAGAGCGCCACCGGTGAGGCCGCAGTCAGAGCGGAGAGCATGATCTTTGATCGAGGGATCGACGGGAAGCTCCCGAACCGGGTCCACAGTAGGGTTGCCGAAAACGCCGCCGCCGCCGAAGTCAGCAGCCAAACCCCGGACGAAAGCTCGATCGGCAGCAAGCTAAGCGGGATCAGCAGGATCGCGATCCACGGCGGAGCGAAGAATTCCACACCTTGATAGGGAGACTCTCCGGCGCGCAGCCTATCCGCGGCGAGCACGTAGTTCTCCCAATCGATGGGGCGGAATCCAGCACGATCCGAGAAGAGGGCAGCCAGCAGAATGGCCACTAACACGAGCGGAAGTGCCAACCAGCTCTTCCTGCCGCTAGCCCACCCGAGGCCATTGTTCATCGAGAGACATCCTTTGTCAGCGGATGCGCCTGGATGGTACCGTAGCGAGCCAGCAGATTACAATGTCCGGCCAAAGGAGCCGCCATGATCCTCGAAGTCCTGCGCAGCCTGCATGAATACTCGGACTGGGCCAACCGGAGAGTCCTCGACACCGCCGAGCAACTGACTCCCGAGCAGTTCGTGGGGGACGCCGGGCCGAGCCACGGGTCGGTCCGCAATACCCTGGTGCACCAGATGAGCGGCCAGTGGCTCTGGCTCGAACGCTGGAAAGGGGTTTCGCCGGCACGGATGCTGAACCCGAAGGATTTCCCGGACCTGGCGTCCGTGCGAAGTCGCTGGCAGGAAATCGAGGCGGAGACCCAGGCCTTCGTAACAGGGCTCGATGAGCAGAAGCTGCCGCAAGTGATCTCGTACACTACGACCGAGGGTCACCCGCGCAGCTATCCGCTGTGGCGGCCGGTTTTTCACCAACTCAACCACTCCACCGCCCACCGCAGCGAGGCGGCGGTGATGCTGACCAACTTTGGCCACTCGCCGGGCGATCTCGACTACGTGATCTATCTGGCCAAGATTGGGGAAGGAGTGCGGCCCTAGTTTCAGCTGGCCGCGTGCCCCAGCATGTTTGAAAGCGAGCTCACCCCCGCCAACGCCGAGTATCAGCGGCGCACTGAACGGCAAATCCCGGTGGTGGTCCTCGAACCCGAGCAAGCAAAATGATCGTCGAACTCGTCCGCACCCTGTACCGCTATAGCGATTGGGCGAACCAGCGAATTCTGGACACGGCCGCCGCGGTCAGCCCCGAGCAGTTTCAGGCCGATGTCGGGGCTAGCTACAGCTCGCTGCAAGAAACCCTGGTCCACGTGATGAGCAGCCAGTGGATGTGGTTGATGCGCTGGACCGGGACCTCGCCGCAAGTGCTGATCGACCCCTCGGGTTTCTCCGATCTCGCCGCAGTGCGGGCCCGCTGGGCCGAAGTCGAGGCGGACACACAGAAGTTCATTGCCGCACTTGACTCGAAGCAGCTGGGGCAGGTGATCAACTACCTCACCACTAAGGGCGAGCCGCGCTCATATCCTCTGTGGCAACCGATGCTTCAGCAGATCAACCACGCCACCCAGCACCGCAGCGAAGCCGCGGTCATGCTGACCGACTTTGGCCACTCACCGGGAGACCTCGACTTCATCATCTATCTTCATCGGGAGAATCGGCTTCCCTCGGTGCGATGAAGAGTGGGCAGCGACATCTCCCTGAGCCAGATCAAAGTCTTCCGGCGAAAAACCTACCGCCCAGGCGCGATAGGTACCCGAGCCGAGGCGATCGCCTTCGTCCGGAAACGTGGGTTCGTCTATTTTTGGCCGATCCAGGGGGTGGAGCTGCCCAGTCTGTGGGTGTCCGTCGCGGGCGACCGCCCAGTCCCGAGCGAGCACGACGACGCCGGGCATGTGACCTGGGGCTGGAAGGACTCCCTGCTGGGAAAGCGGCGCTGGTACTACGCCAAGCTGCTGCGCAAGAAGGCGACCCTGGTCGCGCTGGAAGCCGCCCCATACTTCTACGCCCTCACCGAGAACTACGGCTCGCTGGAGGAGGATTACCTCATCCAATACGAGGCGGGCCGGATGACCCAGGAGGCCAAACGCATCTACGAAGCGCTGCTGAAGGAGGGACCGCTGGATACGGTTGCCCTGCGGCGGGCAGCCTGGCTGTCCAGCGACGGAGGCAAGTCCTCGTTCGATCGGGCGCTGCTCGAACTGCAGGCCGAGATGAAGATCCTGCCGGTCGGAGTGGCTGAGGCCGGTGCCTGGCATTACGCCTTTATCTACGACCTGGTGCCCCGCCACTTACCTGAGCTCCCGGAGCAGGCCCGGCAGATCACTGAACCACAGGCGCGGGCCAAGCTGCTAGAGCTGTATTTCCGATCCGTGGGGGCCGCCCCGCCGGGCGAAATCCGGAAGCTGTTCGGCTGGCGCAAGCCAGAACTGGATCAGGCGCTGGAAGGGCTGCTCGCCGCCCGAGTGCTGCAGGCTGGCGTTAGCGTGGGCAGCGGCCGCGAGCAGTGGCTGGCCCTGGCCGATCGGGCCAGGTGGTAAACTCGCACGGCGAAACGCTGAGCCGAATGAACGCCATCCAGGTTGAGTCGCTCGTCCGTAAGTTTGGCAGCACCGCCGCGGTAAACGGCATCTCGTTCGAGGTGTTCGAGAACGAAATCTTCGGCTTCCTCGGACCGAACGGGGCCGGCAAGACCACGACCATCAACATTCTGTGCACCCTGCTTCGGCCGACGGCCGGCCGGGCCCAGGTGAATGGCTTCGACGTATCCGACCACCAGGCTCAGGTCCGGAGCTCGATTGGGTTGATCTTCCAAGATGCGAGTCTCGACGAGGAACTCACTGCCTTTGAGAACCTGCGCTTCCACGCCATGCTGTATGACGTCGCCCGGAGCGACTTCGCCCGCCGATCGGTCGAGTTGATGCAGCTGGTCGACCTGGCCGACAAGGCAGGCGATCGGGTACGCACCTACTCGGGGGGCATGAAGCGCCGTCTGGAGATCGCCCGAGGTCTGCTTCACCAGCCGAAAGTGCTGTTCTTGGACGAGCCGACCCTGGGCCTCGATCCGCAGACCCGCCGGCACATCTGGGAATACCTGGGCAAACTGCGCGACCAGCGGGGGGTCACGATGTTCATGACCACCCACTACATGGATGAGGCTGAACACTGCGACCGAATCGCCATCATCGACCAAGGCCGGCTGGTGGCGGTTGACACCCCGGAGAACCTGAAGGGTCTGGTGGGCGGAGATATCGTCACCCTGCGGACTTCGAACGACGAATTGGCTCGAACCCGCATCCAGCAGGAGCATCAAATCGAGCCCCGCACCGGGCCGGAGGGCCAACTCATTGTGGAAACCGAACGGGGAGATCGTTTCATCCCGAAGGTCATCGAGAGTTTCTCCAACGGTTCCAAACCGGTAGAAGTTCTGAGCGTCAATCTGCGCCGGCCGACGCTGGAAGACGTATTCATCAAGCTAACCGGGCGGGCTATCCGGGTGGAAGAGGCCGATCCCAAAGAGCGACTGCGGCAGCGGGGCCGCATGTGGGGCCGGGGACCGCGGCGCTAGCGCGACGGCGATCGGAGGGCAGTTACGGTGAGGCACAATCTGAAGGGCATCTACACCATCTGGTTGCGGGACGTGATCCGCTTCAGCCGCAACCGGGCCCGCATCGTGGCTTCGCTGGGACAACCGCTGCTCTTCCTGTTCGTGTTCGGAGCAGGTCTTTCACCGGCGATGGGCGGGCTGGCCGGCGGCAGCCTCAAGTTCGAACAGTTCATGTTTCCGGGGATCCTGGCGATGGCGGTGCTGTTCACCGCCATTTTCGCCGCGGTATCGATCGTGTGGGATCGGGAGTTCGGTTTTCTCAAAGAGGTGATGGTTGCCCCGGTTTCGCGGGTAGCGGTGGCGCTCGGCAAATTGGCTGGGGGCAGCACCGTGGCGATGTTCCAGGGGAGCCTGGTGCTCCTCTTCGCGCCGCTCTTGGGCATCAAGCTCACTCTGGATCAAGCGCTGATCTTGATTGGCTTGATGCTGCTGCTGGCGTTGGTGATGAGTGCGCTCGGAATCCTGGTGGCCGCCCGGCAGCGCTCCATGGAAGGCTTCCAGGTCATCATGAACTTCATCATGCTGCCCATGTTTTTCCTATCGGGGGCCTTCTTTCCACTTAATGGAGTTCCGATCTGGATGGAAGTGCTTGCCAAGGTCAACCCCGTGACTTACGGAGTAGATCCGCTGCGCCAGGTGGCCCTGCGAGAGAGCCTGCCCCAGGCCCTCATCGATGGCTTAAGCCTGCACCCGATCGCCACCGACGTTGCAATCATGCTGAGCTTTGGGATTGCCTTCCTGGTGCCGGCGGTCTGGTTATTCAGCAAGCAGGACTGAGCGGGCTTCCGCCCGGAAAATCGCCGCGTGCGCACGAAACTGCAGGAGCTGGCCGAGCTCGGCCAGTCTATCTGGTACGACAACCTCCGTCGGGCCTTGTTGGATTCAGGCGAACTGGCTGAGCTAATTCAGACCGGGGTCCGCGGAGTCACTTCCAATCCCACGATTTTCGAGAAGGCGATCGCAGGCAGCGTCGACTACGACGTGGCCCTGCGCAATCTGGTGGACGAAGGGGAGGAAGTGCCCCAGATCTACGAGACCCTGGTGCTGGCGGACATTGCCCGCACCGCCGACCTGCTGCAGCCGGTCTACAAGGAGACGAACGGCCTGGATGGCTATGTGAGTCTGGAGGTCAGCCCGACCTTGGCTTACGACACCGCGGGGACGATCCTGGAGGCCAAGCGGTTGTTCGAGCTGCTCGGTCGTCCGAACATCATGATCAAGGTGCCGGCGACTTCCGAGGGCCTGCCCGCCATCCGGACCCTGACGGCCGCAGGGATCAACGTCAATATCACGCTGATCTTTTCCTTGGAGAATTATCAATCGGTGGTGGAAGCTTACCTCGCCGGCCTGGAAGACCGGCTGGCCGCAGGGTCTGGCAGCCTCAATATCGCCTCCGTGGCCTCGTTCTTTGTCAGCCGGGTTGACACCGCGGTTGACGCCGCGCTCGCCGCGGTTGGGGCTCGAGCCGAGCAGGCGAAAAGCCTGATGGGGAAAATCGCGATCGCCAATGCCAAGGTGGCCTACACCTATTTCCGTCAGGTATTCTCCGAGCCGCGCTGGGTTCGCTTGGCAGCCGAGGGAGCCCGGCCCCAGCGGCCGCTATGGGCGAGCACCGGCACCAAGAACCCGACCTATCCCGACACGCTCTACCTGGATGGGCTGATCGGATCGGAGACCGTGAACACCGCGCCTCCGGCGACGCTGCAGGCCTTCCTTAGCCATGGGACCGTTGCCCGCACGCTTGACCGGGGGGTCAGGCAGGCCGAAGAGCAGCTGCAGGCACTCGCGGAGTTGGGGGTTGATCTTGGCGAGATTACCCAAGACCTGCAGGAGCAGGGGGTGGCGGCCTTCGCGAAGTCTTTCGCAGCATTGATGGAGGCCATCGCCGAGAAACGCGAGCGGCTGCTGATCAGCTGGCAGCCCGTTGCGGGAAAGCTCGGCGGGCATGAGCAGGTCGTTTCCGACGCGCTCGCCGAGCTAGCGGCCGCCCGGATCCTGCCCCGCATCTGGGCTCACGACCACACGGTCTGGAGTGCAGACCCGGCCGAGATCGCCGATCGGCTCGGGTGGCTGCACACCGTGGAAGTGATGCAGGACAACCTGCATCTGCTGCGGGCCCTGACCATTGCGGCCCGGGCGGACGGGTACACCCAGGCGCTGCTGCTGGGGATGGGCGGATCGAGTCTGGCTCCGGAGGTGCTGCGCAAGACCTTCGGGGTTCAGTCCGGATTCCTCGATCTGGCAGTCCTCGACAGCACAGACCCCGGCGCGGTACTCGCCTGCTCCGAAGCCCAGGACCCGGCTCGCACGCTCTATGTCGTTTCCACCAAGTCCGGCGGAACGGTCGAGACCCTTTCGTTGTTCAAGTTCTTCTATAAACAGGTGGCCGCCGCCGACCGGGCCGGTCGGGCCGGCGCGCATTTCGTCGCCATCACCGACCCCGGCAGCCAGTTGGCCAAGCTGGCGGAGCAGTTCGACTTTCGGGAGGTGTTCCTCAACGATCCAACGATCGGGGGACGTTACTCTGCCCTGTCGTTTTTTGGATTGGTGCCGGCCGCCCTGATCGGCCTTGATCTGCCAATGTTGCTTGGTCGGGCGCTGGCAGCTGCCTGCGGGTCGGATTCCTGCGTGCAGGCTGCCGACAGCCCGGCGGCCTGGTTGGGGGTGGCGGTCGCCGAACTGGCAAAGGCGGGAAGCGACAAGCTGACTCTGGTGGCCTCTCCCGCCATCCACAGCTTCGGCGACTGGCTGGAACAATTGATCGCCGAGAGCACCGGGAAAGAGGGGAAGGGAATTCTGCCAGTCGTCGGAGAATCGGTCGGAGCTCCGGAGGTGTATGGCGCGGATCGGGCATTCGTCTATCTAAGGCTGGATGGCGATGCGACGCTCGATCCCGAGGTCGCCCGGCTGGAAGCCGCAGGGCTTCCGGTTCTTCGGGTGCGGCTGCAGGATCGATACGATCTGGGCGGGCAGTTTTTCTTGTGGGAGCTGGCAACTGCGATCGTGGGGCACCGATTGGGGATCCACCCTTTCAATCAGCCGAACGTCGAGGCAGCCAAGATCCAGGCGCGGGATCTGGTCGCGG
>CAYHSI010000094.1:0-7931 GCA_964359225.1 uncultured Anaerolineaceae bacterium | reverse complement strand
CGCTGAGTCCGCAAGAGATCACCGGCATGTGCGGCCGGCTGCGCTGCTGCCTGGTCTACGAATACGAGGAGTACGTTAAAGCTCGCAAAGAGCTGCCGCGAGTCAAGAAGCGGGTCATGACCCCCCTGGGTGAGGGTAGGGTGGTGGAGGTGCTGCCACTCAAAATGGCCGTGATCGTGCTGCTAGAGTCGGACGAGCGGCGGGTCGAGTTCCTGAAACACGAGATCGAGCCCTACGACGAGCTAAAGGCACTCGAAAACAAGGCGAACGGCCCCTGTGAACGGCACCAAGGCGGAGGCTGCAACTGCGGTAAGGGCTAAAGGTCCAGACCCATCGGTCCCAGTTCCCATTGACGTGAGCCCAGTCCAGGCCAATACTATGGCCTGGTTTGCTTGTTGGAGTGACCATGGACCCTCTGGATAACGAATCCGTGCTCCTGGCATTCGACCAACCGCCTCGCCGGGTGGTCAGCCTGATCCCCTCGATGACCGAAAGCCTCTACGACATGGGCGTCGGGGACCGGCTGGTCGGAATCACCGATTTCTGTCAGCCAAAGAACGGGACTGGAGCCTTACTCACCCGGGTCGGGGGTACCCGCTCGCCTGACATCGAGGCCGTTCGGCGGCTCGCCCCCGACCTGGTGATCGCCAACCGGGAAGAGAACAGCCGGGATGCGGTCGATGGCCTCGGGCAGGTCGGCATGACCATTTGGCTGACCTTTCCAAAAAGCACTCTAGATGCCCTGAACCTCCTGTGGACGCTGGTCAAGTTGTTCAAGCTCGGGGAGCAGGCCGCTCGGGTCGAGACGATGGCCCGCACCTTGGATTGGACCGATCGAGCGACGACCGGTCGGCTCGCCATCCCGACCTTCTGTCCGATCTGGCAGGGGGAGAAATCCGACCACGGGCCGTGGTTCATGACGTTCAACTACCAGACCTATGCCCATGACGTGCTCGCCAAGTCCGGCGGGATGAACGTATTCGCCGGCCGGATGCGTCGCTATCCACTGGAGGCTGATCTCGGGCTCGGGGAGGCCGAAGCGGCTGGCGAGCGTGACATCCGCTACCCGCGGGTTACCTTGGAAGAAGTCCGAAAGTCCGCCCCGGACGTCATCTTGCTCCCCAGTGAGCCCTTTGCCTTCGATGGTAACCACAAGATTCTGATCGAGGGCTGGCTTGCCGACACTCCGGCGGTGCAGGCGGGTCGAGTCCACCTGATCGATGGCAGTCTGATCACCTGGCATGGCACTCGGATGGGCAAGGCGCTCTCCGAATTGCCAGTGTTTTTCCACCGCTAACTCGCCTTGACGGGGCGGGCCCCTCTCCCTACAATCTAGCTAATATGGTTCGCGGAATCAAAACCATCATTCTGAGTATGCTGGTGTCCGGCGGGATCGGCGCGGTGTTTGGCGTGTTGGTCGGCGCGTTGATCGCCGATCGGCCCTTTGGTGGGATCGCCTCCGCACTGTCGGGCGGCACCCTGCTCGAGGCCCTAACCGATCCGTCCCTGATCGCCACCGCGCTCCTGGCGTTTTTCGGCGCTAACTTCGGCCTGGCGCTGGCCTACGGTTTCCTGCCCGAGAGCGAGGCGGACCTGCCTCGCGCCTAATCCAGATTCGGGAATAGGTGGAACCGAGCAGGATCCAAGACCAGTTCGCGGGCCTGCCCCACCGCCAATCCCCAGGACACGAAAAAGGGGTGGGTCACCCGCACTTCCAGGTGCCCACCGTCGACCTGGACCTCGAGCAGATGGTCCGGGCCGAACTGGATATCTCGAGCGATCAGCCCGGTCAGCCGGTTGGGAGCCCCTGGAGGATGGCCGGGTCCGGCGAACTCAATCTCTTCCGGGCGAACCCCGAGCAGCACGGACCCGCCAGCACGAGCCCGACCGGCGGGGCCGCCGTCCTGCGAAACCACCAATCGCACACCATTCCAGCCCACGTTCAGCTTCCCGTCGGCTTGTCCGGTGATCTCGGCCGTAAGGATGTTGTTCATCCCCATCAGCCTGGCGACTTCCGGGCTCTGGGGTCGACGGTAGACCTCGTCACGGTTTCCTTGCTGCATCACCACGCCCCGTCGCAACACGACCAAGCGTTCCGCCAGAGTGTAGGCCTCGGAGAGGCTGTGGGTCACGAGCAAGACCGGGATGCCGAACTCGTGCTGCACCCGCACCAACTCGGCCCGTAAATGGGCTCGCAGATCCTCTTCGACCGCGGCAAACGGCTCGTCCATTAACAGCAAGTTCGGCCGCCGGGCCAGTGCCCTGGCCAGCGCAGCCCGCTGCTGTTGCCCGCTGGAGAGCTCAGCCGGTCTTCGATCTGCCAAATCAGCCAGCTTCATCAAGCCGAGCAGCCCCGCCACCTGGCGCCGGCGTTCGGATGCGGAAACGTCATGTAGGCCGTAGCCGACGTTTTCGGCGAGACTGCGATGGGGGAAGAGCGCGAAGTGCTGTGGGACGTACCCAATGCGTCGGGCCTGGGGAGGCAGGACTATCCGGCGCTTGCTATCGTAGAGATTCTGGCCGTTGAGCCGGATCGAACCCCGATCGGGTCGGATCAGGCCTGCCAGAGTTTTCAAGGTGAGGGTCTTCCCTGAACCGGAAGGCCCGAAGAGCACTCCCAATTCCGGGCCGAGGCTGAATTCTGGAGCCAGCCGAAAATCCTGCAGCAGTAGATCAAAGCTGACGACCAGCGATTCAGCCACCCGGCTTACCCCCGGCCAGGGCCTGGCCAATCGTCCGCATCCCGAGCAGCAGTAGAACCGCGACGGTCGTCAGCAGCAGGGCCATCCAATTGGCGGCCTCGGCGTTCCCGGATTGGACTGCATCGTAGATCGCAATCGAGAGGGTCTGGGTCCGTCCAGGAATGTTTCCGGCGACCATCAACGTGGCTCCGAATTCTCCCAAGGCCCGGGAGAAGGCCAGCATGCTGCCAGCCAGCAGCCCGCGCCAGGCGAGCGGCAGAGTGACACTCAGGAAGATCGCAGCCTCCGAGCGGCCGAGGGTGCGGGCGACATCCTGAAGGCTCGGCTCCACGGCTTCGATTGCAGCCTTGGTCGACTGCACGATGAGCGGCAGGGCGACGATTGAGGCCGCAATCACAGCACCCTGCCAGGTGAAGACCAACCGGATCCCCAGGCTCTCCAGCCAGATCCCCACTGGCGAGCGGGCTCCCAAGGCCACCAGCAGATAATAGCCGAGCACGGTAGGGGGCAGCACGAGGGGGAGGTTGATTCCGGCATCCAACAGGTTAGCCAGCGGGTGTCGGCGGCCCGCCAGCGCGGCGGCGATCAAGATGCCCGCGGCGGCTGAGAGCACAGTTGCCAGTCCGGCGACCCGGAGCGAGAGGGCGAGTGGGGTCCACATGGGGCTAGCCTTCCGGAGCTAGCAGGCCGGATCGCTCAAAAACAGCACGAGCAGTGGGGGAGCCAAGGAATTCCAAGAACTCGGTCGCCAGCTCGAGGTGCGGCGAATCGGCACGGACCGCCGCGACCTGCTGGATGGGGTCATACAGCTCGGCCGGCACTTCTAAGCCCGCCAGCTCCAGGCTCAGCGCGGTCGTCGCTGAAATCAAACCGGCCGTCGCATTGCCGCTCGAGACCATCTGGCCGGCTTGCTGCACGGTCTCGCCGTACACCAGCTTCGGCTGTACCTCCGGATCGATCCCGCTTCGTTCCAGCGCTTGGGTTGCGGCAAGTCCGTAAGGGGCGATCACCGGATTGGCAATGGCCACGACTTGGATGGAGGGGTCTGCTAGGTCGTCGATCGAGTCCAGGCTCAGCGAACTGCCGGGGGCGGTGACGATCACCAGTTTCCCAAGCGCGAACAGGGTGCGGGTGTCGGCGGCCAGCAGCCCTTCCTCGATCAACTCGTCGATATGCAGCGCGTCGGCCGCGGCGAAGGCATCGAACGGCGCGCCATTGCGTAACTGCTCGGAGAGGCTGCCGGTGGCCCCATAGGAGAAGACGACTTCGGACCCGGTCTCAGCATGAAAGAGCGGGCCCAGCTGGTCGAATACCGGCGCCAGGCTGGCAGCGGCGGCAATGGTGAGCGGGGCGGCCGCCGGCTGGCTCGCGCAGGAGGCGGCCAGACCAACTACGAGGAAGAATAATAAGCGTAGGCGCTTCAAAGTGTTGGTGATTGTAAGTCAGCGCCGCGTGCGCTACAACGGCAGGCTCGTTGGCACGCTTCGAATGGGCGCTTTACAATCTCTGGGTCCGAAGAGGTGTGAGATGAGCGACCAGGAAGTGGTCAAGCCTTTTCGCTTGACCGCCCTGTCCTCCTGCGCGGGTTGAGCGTCTAAGCTACCCGCGGAGACGCTGGCGCAGGTTCTGCGACCCATCCAGGAAGTGTTCGGCGCCGATCCAGCTCCCGATTTGCTGGTCGGGCTGGCGGCTCCCGATGATGCCGCCGTGTGGCGGATCGACGAGGCGCGCCTGCTGGTTGTGACGACGGACTTCTTTACTCCGATCGTGGACGACCCGTATGCCTTTGGAGCGATCGCGGCGGCCAATGCGCTCTCCGACTTGTATGCCATGGGAGCCACACCCTTCCTGGCGCTCAATATCGCGGCGATCCCGGTCGATCTGGATCCGGCGATCGTTCGGGAGATCCTGCGCGGCGGCGCCGAAAAGGTAAAGGAGGCCGGGGCGGTGATCGGCGGAGGGCACTCGGTCCAAGACCGGGAGCCGAAGTATGGGCTGGTCGCGCTGGGAATGGCGGAGTCGGCTTCGCTTTTCACCAAAGATCGGGCCCGCCCCGGCGATGCGCTGGTGCTCACCAAACCGTTGGGCACCGGGGTCACCACTACGGCGCTGATCCGGGATCGGGGATCGGCGGAGCACGCGGCGGAAGCGATCGACTGGATGGTTCAATTGAACGAGCCCGCCGCACGGCTGGCGAAGGAGCTTGGGGTGCGGGCGGTCACCGACATTACCGGGTTCGGCCTGCTCGGCCACGGACTGGAAATGGCAGAGGCCTCCCGGCTTGGCCTTTCGATCGAGCTTGGGGCAGTGCCGTTCTTCTCCGGGGCTCGGGAGTATGCCGAGTTGGGGACTTTTCCCGCCGGGAGCCATGACAATGCCCGCTACTTTGGGGATCGGGTGCGGTTCGACGAGCAGATTAGCACCGCAGATCGAATGCTGCTCTTTGACGCCCAAACTTCAGGAGGTTTGTTACTGGCGGTTTCGGCGTCGAAGTTGGATGATTTTCTCACTCGAGCCGAGCAGATCCAACAGCCGGCCTGGGTGATCGGCAGGGCGCAACAGGGGAGCGGAATCGAGGTCAGGGCCGGAGGCTGAAACTCGTCCGAAGTAATACGAAATCAAAGGGAGGAAGCATGCCGAAAGTAACGATCGTCGGCGCCGGTCAGACCGGCGCCACTACCGCCCACTGGTTGGCCGAGCGCGAGCTGGCGGATCTGGTGCTGGTGGACATTGTAGAGGGTATGCCGCAAGGCAAGGCGCTCGATCTGAGTCAGGCGATGCCGGTGGTCGAGTCGGACGTCGGGGTGGTGGGGAGCAACGATTACGCGGCGACTGCCGGGTCCGACATCATCGTGATTACGGCCGGGCTGCCGCGCAAGCCGGGCATGAGCCGGGACGATTTGCTGGAGGCCAACAGCGCGATCGTACGCGACGCGGTGCAGGGCACCCTGCCGCTATCGCCGCAGGCCATCCTGATCGTACTGACCAACCCGCTGGACGCCATGGCTTACCTGGCGATGAAGGTCGGTGGGCTCACCCGCGAGCGGGTGATCGGCCAGGCCGGGATCCTGGATTCGGCCCGCATGCGTTCCTTTGTCGCGCGGGAGCTGGTTACCAGCGTCCGAAACGTGCACTGTTACGTTCTGGGTGGCCACGGCGACGACATGGTTCCGCTCGTCCGGCACTCCAATGTCGCCGGGGTACCACTGGACCGGATCCTGGATCCGGCCCGGTTGAGCGCGATCGTCGAGCGGACCCGCAAGGGAGGCGGAGAGATCGTCGGGCTGCTGAAGACCGGCAGCGCCTTCTATGCCCCTTCGGCCGCGCTGGCCCAGATGGTCGAAGCTATTCTGCGCGACCGACACCTGGTCGTTCCGGCTTCGGTCTACCTGGAGGGAGAGTACGGACAGCGCGGAATCTTCTTTGGGGTTCCGGTGCAGTTGGGCGCCAAGGGGCTGGAGAAGGTAATTGAGTACGAGCTCACCGACTCAGAACGCCAAGCGTTGGAGGCCTCCGCCGGGCGGGTGCGGGAGACAATCGACGCGCTCAAGCTGTAGCGCGCAGAGCTGGCTACGGGGTCGCGGTTGCCGGTATTGCCGCGCCGGACCAGGTGAAGACCCGCTGGAGGCTGGAGGCGCCGGCTGAAACGTATCGGGGTTCGCCGGCAGGGGAGGTTCCGGTGAGGCGCACCGTGTCAATCCACCAGCGCATGACATGGGGTGCGGAGCCCGCAGGCCGGAAGCTGGTCGGGATGATGTACTTGGTGTCGGTCACGTAGTCGATCAGGCTCTTGTTCCCCGACCCCAGGATTGTCTCCGTCACATCGACCACCGTGATCCGATAGAATTCGCCCTCCCGCAGGGTTGCCACTGCGGCCCACTGCAAGCTGACGGTATCGCTGGCCAGGTCAAAACCTTCGCCGTCCCGCGGCAGGAGCAGGTTTGCGGCCGGGTAGGGGGGAGGCAGGGTGGGCGTCGGGGTTGCACCCCCGACCGTGAGCCGTTCGCACAGTGGGATGATCAACCGCTGGCCCTCGAAGACGGTATCGCCGAGCAGTCCGTTGTAGTCCTTGATCGATTGCACGGAGACGTTGTAGTTCTGGGCGATGCCGAAGAGGGTGTCGTTGGCCGCGACCGTATAGTTCTCCTTCGGGCAGGCGGCATCGGTCGCCTCGGCGGCCGACAGCGTCGCCGATGGCTCCGGAGTGTTGGTCGGGGTGGGATACGGCACGAGGATCTCCAGGCCGACCGAGAGCAGACATTGAGTGCCCAGATTGTTAATCTCGATGATCGAGCGGACCGCCACGTCAAAGAAGAACGCGATGCCGCCGCAGGTGTCCCCCTCGACTACCGTGTAGCGAAGCGGGGGCCGGGGGGTCGAGGTAGGGACCTGGGTCGGGCTCGGGCTGGGACTGGGGGTGAGCGACTGGGTGGGAGAGGGGCTGGGCGATCCGGTCGGAGTCCCCTGTGCGCCGGAGGGCAGAATCAAGCGGTCGGCGGCGTAGGTCAGTCCGGCCGCGACCAGGGTGATCGCAGCCACCAAGCCAAGCGCCACTCGCATGTCCAACCGAACTTCGCGGCGGGTCGCCCGGGTTGGGGTCCCGCCGCGGCGGGCGATGACCGTTCCGCAGACCTGGCAGCGGGTAACCCCCTCGGCCAGCCGGGTCCCGCAGGTCGGACACAGGGTGAGTGACTTCTCAGCCACTGCCGTCCAACCCAAGCTCCGGGGCGATCCGCTGCATAGAGCTCAGCACGTTCCCGACGTGCTCCCAGAGCTCGATCCCCAGCGCGTCGGCGCCCGCCACAATATCATCTCGCAGCACATTGGCCGCAAAGCGGCCGTCTTTCCACTTCTTTCGGACCGACGGAACCGCAACGTCCAGGATCGAGCGGGAGGGACGAACCAAGGCCGTTGCGGTGATCAAACCGGTTATCTCATCGCAGGCAAACAGCGCCCGCTGCATCCGGGTCGTCCGCGGAATCCCAGTGTGATTGGCATGGCTGAGGATGCACTGAACGATCTCTTCGGGCACACCCCGTTCTCTCAAGATCGGCGCCCCGTCCTGCGGATGATGTTCGAGGGTAGGGTGGATCTCCCAGTCGAAATCGTGCAGCAGACCGGCGAGCTTCCAGGACTCCGGATTCTCGCCAAAGCGAGATGCGTAGTCCAGCATCGCGGCCGCCACGGCCAACATATGACGCTGGAGGCCTGGATTCTTGACGTACTCCT
>CAYHSI010000093.1:0-7934 GCA_964359225.1 uncultured Anaerolineaceae bacterium | reverse complement strand
AGCGCCGATTGAAGCCCACGGTCAGCAGCCCGGGAGCTTGCTCAAGCGCCTGCAGCACCTCCGTCAGACCGTGCTCGTCGATGGCCAATGGCTTCTCACAGAATACATGTTTTCCGGCCCGCAGCGCCTGGGCGACCTGACCGGCATGCAGGTGATGCCGGGTGAGGATCGCTACGGTGTTGATCAGCTCATCGTCCAGCAACTCAGCCGGCGCGGTCGTGACGTACTGGAACCCATATCGCCTGGCAGCCTGGGTCCCGCTCAGCCCGCGTCCGGAAGCCAGGCCGACCAACTCGACATCTTGCATGCGCTTGAGGATCGGGAAGCAGACACTGCGGCCGAAGTTCCCAGCCCCCAACGCCCCCAACCGCACGACCGCCTCTGCCCTACCCGGCCGGCGGCCGACTGTGATTCGCCGGTTGATCGAGCTCACCCCAGGGTAGGTCAGCAGCACCCCCAGGTACGCTTGTTCGCCCTCACCAAGGATGAGTTCATACGCCTGCTCGGCCTGCTCGACAGGGAAACGGTGGCTGATCAGCGGTGCCACCTGCACCTTACCCTGGTCCAGCAGCTCGACGAAGGCCTCGATGTTGCGTCGCTCGGTCCAGCGCACGTAGCCGATTGGGTAGTCGACTCCACCTTCCTCGTAGCGTGGGTCATAGCGACCCGGACCGTAGGAGCGGGAAACGGTCAACTGCAATTCTTTGTCGTAATACAACTTGCGCGGTACCTGCATACCGACCGCTCCGATGACCACCACCCGACCCCGATCGCGCGCCAGCTGGCCGGCGAGTTCGAGCGGGTCGTTGTCTTGGGTGTGGGCACAGATCAACACCGCATCGAAGCCGATCCCGGCGCTGAGCGCTGCTCCGGTTTCCAGCGCGTCCGCCCGGATGGCGGCTCGCCCACCGAGCCGGTTCGCCAGGTCTACCCTGGCGTGATCCAGATCGATGCCAAAAGGAACACAACCGCTGGCCCGGGCGATCTGCATGGCCAGTTGGCCAAGCAGACCCAGCCCGATGACCGCAACTCGATCCCCAAGCTGCGGCTCTCCCAGCCGAAAGCCGTGCAAGGCGATGGCTCCCAGGGTTGCGAAGGCCCCCGCCTCGAAATCAACGCCGGCCGGCAGCCGAGCCGTGAGGTTCTCCGGGACCACTGCGTACTCGGCATGGGCCGCGCCCCCGCCGGCGCAGGCCACCCGCTCGCCGGCTCGTAGACTAGTAACCCCCATCCCAACTGCCTCCACCCATCCGGCTGAGGAGTAACCCAGCGGGACCGCCTCATCCAGCCGGCGCCGTACCGCCAGCACGGCGTTGAGCGCGCCCTCCTGGCGGGCCTTTTCCATAGTCTGACCCACCAGGTCTGGGCGTGCGCGAGCCTTGCCTAGCGGACCCTTCCCCGCAAACTCGACCAGCGCCCGCTCGGTCCCGGCCGACACCAGCGAGACGCTGGTCCGGACGAGCACCGTCCCCGGATCCGGCTGGGGTACGGGGACTTCCAGGACCTTGGGGCGCTTCGAGCGTAGGTCTTGTACGACTTGCTTCATGGCTTAGCTGGAAATTTTACCGGAGGACGCAGGCGGCTGCCGGTACCCGGTGGAACACCATCCGGTCAGCTGAGCAGCTCATGGTAAGCGGCCTCGGCCCGTGCCATACCGGCCGCAAATCCAGCCCGCTCGGCAATAAGGCGGGAGTTCTGCCGACCGGCCTCGGCTCGCAGCGGCTCGTCCTGTAGAGCTCGGATCACCGCACCGGCCAGTGCGGAGGGATCTCCAGGATCGATCAGCGAACCGGTCCGGCCATCGTCAATCCACTCTCGCAGCGATTCGAGATCTCCTACAATCGGGTACGTGCCGCAGGCCATGGCCTCCAGCAGTGTGTTCGGGGTGCCGTCGTGCTCGGTCACTGACACGGACACCTGCGATCGGCGAAATACGATCGCCATGTCGGCGGGAGACAACTGGGAGAGCAGGTGGACCGACTGGCCGACCCCCAATCTTTCGATCCAACGCTGCGCCTCGGCTACGCCCCTCATCGCTGGACACAAGAAGGCGACCCCCGGGAGCGCCGCAAGCACCAGAGGAATCGAACGGAAGAATGTGTCGCTGCGAACGTAGCCGCGGAAGCCACGCGGGTTGACCACTGTCGGTGAGTTTGGCGGAATCCGCTTCAGTGCGCGCACCAGTTCGGGATCGGAGGGTATTCCGGGGCCGCTACGGTTGAAGATCTCTGCCCGCACTCCGCCATTCCCCGGCAGCACGACCACTGGTGTACCGTCCCGAAGGCTCCAGCCCGGCGCCAGGCGTTGGTCCCGCTGACAGTCGGTATGCAGCGCGTCTGCCCGGGCCACAGTCCGGTGGGTCAGCCGGCGCATGAGCGGCGAGGCCGGTCCATGCAGGGTGAAATCGTTTCCCCATACTGAGATCAGCAGCGGGCTCTCCGGATCGCAAGCCGCGGCGAGGGCGCCTTCAAAAGGAATCCGCATCGCGTGGACTAGGTCTGGCTGGGTCCTTGAGATCATCTCGCGGGCCGTGCCGGCCGCCCGGCGCAGGGTCAGCGGTCCGAGCCAATGGCGCACGGCAGTGCGCAACCGAATCGTACCAGCGCCGGTGAGGGCCGCTCTCAGGTCGGAACCGCTGAACCCTTGTTGCTCCGCCGCCGCGCCCCGCGCTCCAGCCGGCCGCCGGGCCAAGCCACTGAACCCCACCGGCACGATCTCCAGCGAGGTCAACCCGGGGTACGGCTCACACGGATAGGTGGAAAGCAAGTGAACTTCATGGCCCGTCTTGATGAAGTGTTGGATCCAGTTGAGCGCGATCGGGCTGCGGCCGTCGGCGATGTAAAGCAATCTCACCGCGGGTGGACTACCTCCAGCACGCTAAGGAAGGTGTCCACCATGACCTGTAGGTTGATCCGCTCCGCGACGATCCGGTGGGATGCCGCGCCCATTTCTCGCAGACGATCCGGGTCTGAGAGCGCGGCCCGCAGGGCGTCAGTCAATGCGGCCAGGTTTCCCGGCGGCACCAACCAGCCGTTGTTGCCACTGACCAGATCCCGCTGAGTTCCGTCGCCCTCGGCCACGATCACCGGCAAACCGTGCGCCATTGCCTGTTGGACGGCTAAGCCGCCGGTCCCCGGCAGGACGAAGAGATCGGCTTGGCGGAACAGCCGATCGAGAGCCTCCCCGTGCACCGCTCCTTTCAGTTGGGCGGCCGGAAACACGCGGCGGGCCAGCCGTTCCAGCCGGGAACGAGCCGGACCGTCTCCGACGATCACCAACTCTGGCGCGGGGCTGAGCATGCCGCAGGCATGAAGCAGCAAATCGACCCGCTTGCGTTCCTGCAAGCGTCCCACGAAGAGCAAGGTCGGCGGCTTGCCTGAGACCGCCGGTCGGGGGTCGAGGGTCGCCGGCGGTCCAACCACTGCGTTGGGTGCGACATACACCCGCTCGGCACGGAAGCCTGCGGCCCGGTATTGTTCCGACCCCGATGTGCTGTAGGCAATCAGCGCGTCGAACTGTCGGAGGTAATTGCGCCAGAGCAACCGGCCGCGCGGCGCCCCCAGTCCCCAACCGATGACCGGCCGCTGCTTTGCTCGCATCCAGGCGATGGCCCTTCGGTTGGACCAGTAACGCGGGTTGGCCTCCAGAATCAACGCCTGCGGATCCCAAGCCGTGAGCCACTCTAGGATGTTCGGTTGAATGCATAGATAGGCTGCCCCGGCTAGGACGTGCCGGTTAAGCGCGGGCGTGAACCGGGCGATTGTCGTCTCGGTCGCGGTCAGGATCGCCTCGTTCCGCCGCGGCGGCCCCGCGAACAGGGAGAGGCCTTCCAGACAGCGGGCCGCAAGCTGGTCGAAAAATGGCACCCGGTAGTCCGGAAGCACCCGCTGCTGGATTGCCAACCGCCCAGGGAATGGCGCCGGCCTATTCATGTGCCGCGCCCCGGACGTCTGCGAACAAAGGAGCTGCCTTAGGCTGTGGGCGGAATCCCAATGAGCTGGTCCTTCCAGGGGCCCGGACGCCACTCCGGATATCCCGGCTGCATCGACCGCAGCCCATAATCGGCGGCCAACAGCTGTTGTCGAGCACTCTCAGCGGCCTCCGGCCCATGCAGCTCGACGAGCACGTGGGGCCGGGCCTCTCTCAACAGCCGAGCCATACCCTTGAGCGCCAGGGCCTCCCCTCCCTCCACATCGATCTTGACCAGGGTTGGCGCAGCTTGGCCATTTCGATAGACCCAGTCATCCAAACAAATCACCTGAACTTCCATTGAGTCAGCATACTCGAAGCGCCTCCCGCTCGAGCCTTCCAGCTTTCCCATCCCTCCGGAGGCGTGCGAAAAGAACTGACTTCGGGTCGACTGTGCCCCCACCGCAGCTTCCACCGCCCGGATCCTTTCCCCCTCGGGGTTGAGCCGTAGGTTGGTTTGCAATCGGCTGAAGTTGGCGGGGAGCGGTTCGAAGGCGACCACCTGACCCGAAGCGCCAACCGTCCGAGCCAACACCAGGCTCAAGTAGCCCAGGTTGGCGCCAATATCGTAGACCACCGTTCCTGGCCGCACGAAATCGTGAAGGGTCCGCAACAGCTCCAGCTCATATGTACCGAGCCACAGGTCTTTCTCGGTCTGCAAGTCGAGCTGAAGCCTGGCCCTGGCCAGCGGGCCGGCGGCAATCTCAACCTCGGTCAGTCCGTGCGGAGCGGACGCGTTCAGCAGGCTGCGGACCCCGCGGGTGATTGGGCCAAGCCGGTACAAGCCGCGCCGCATTCGGGCAGGTAGGGCTCTAGCGACCAAGGCCGCCGTCTCTAGCAGAATCGAAGCCACGGCTATCTGGCCAGTTGCTGGAGATAACCGTCCACCATCCGCTCCAGTCCAAAGGCCGTCTCCGCCCGGGCCCGTGCGCCGGCCCGGAAGCGGGGTTGATCTCCCAACACCTGCTCCCCGGCCTCCACTAGCGCTTCCAAGTCGGGCGTCTCCAGCTTCCAGGGGTCACCCCCATATGGAGCGAGCCGACCGGCATCTCCCTGCACGAGTTCCGGCAAGGCACCGGTCTCGAAGGCGATGACCGGAAGCCCACAGGCCATCGCTTCAATCGCCGCATTCGGACAGGCCGGGTTGAGGTCGGCAGCAAAGAGCAGGTGAGCCGACCGGTCCAGGGCCGGGATTTGATCCGGGTCAACCAGCCCGCGCCAGTCCAGGCGCACTCCGTCGGGGAGTTCGCCGGGCGGACGGCGGGCGTTGCCGGCGATCGTCAGCTCGACCGGTCGATCCAAGTGGGCGGCAAGCCGGCCTGCCAGGTCCACCCCGCTGCGCAGCCCCAGCTCATATCCACCGGCGAAATTGCCCTCGACCATCAGCAGGCGGGTCGCCTCCTGCGGCCGCTGATCGGCGCCATTTGGGGTGTAGATTTGCAGCGGCACGCCGTTGTGCACGACCACTGCCGTGGCGCTCACTGAGCCGTGGCGTTGTTCCCACCAGCGGCGGGCGAACTCGCTCTGATAGACCAGGCGGTCGGCCAGCCGGTTGCGAATCCAGCGGACCAGCAGGTTGTTCGCTTCTGCCCGCAAGTAGTGGCGAACTCCGGTTCTGGTTTGGCGATGCAGCCAGTTGATTCCATCCAGCCGCTGCACGATCCGCGCCCCGGCCCGGCGTGCCTGCAGCAAGCCCCCCAGTTTGCGGGTCCCTCCAATGACCAACACCGTCTCATACGGGCGGTCGGCCAGACTGTAGCTGACCCCGATCCCATGCTCCTGCAGCCCGGCTGCCAACCGCCGCTGGAAGGCTGCCGGTCCAGCCACTCCGTCTAGCCTGGTCACCAGGCAAACCCGCTTCAATTTGAGATTTGCACCGCTCACGGCTCGGCAAACCCGTGGGTCTTCAGCAAGGCTGCGACGATCCGTTCGGCGGCATGGCCATCTCCGAACGGGTTGACCGCTCTCGCCATCGCGGCATACGCCTGCGGGTCATCGAGCAACCGGCGGGTTTCCCGCACGATCCGCTCTGAGTCGGTCCCCACCAAGACCGCGGTGCCCGCCTGCAGCGCCTCCGGACGCTCCGTCTTTTCGCGCAGCACCAAGACCGGCTTACCAAGCGCCGGCGCTTCCTCCTGGATACCGCCCGAATCGGTCAGGATCAGATGGGCGCGGGTCATCAAGTGCACCATGCTCAGATAATCCACCGGTTCGATCAGCCGAATGTTCGGTACTCCCCCGAGCAGTCTATGGGCAGGCTCCTGGACATTGGGATTGAGGTGAACCGGGTAGATCAGGGTTGCTTTTCCGGAGTATGCCGTTGCGATCGAGCGGAGGGCCGTGAAGATCCGCTCCAAGGGAGCGCCAAAGTTTTCCCGCCGGTGGGCGGTCACTAAGATGATCAGCTGAGAATCGTCCACCCCGGCCAACGGCCCATTAGATAGATCGACCGGCCGGGCCACCATCTCAAGTAGCGCGTCAATGACCGTATTGCCGGTCACCACGATCCGCTCCGCCGGAATCCCTTCCCGCAGCAAGTTGTCCCTGGCCCAGTCGGTCGGCGCAAAATGCAAATCACCCACCACCCCCAGCACCTGACGGTTGACCTCTTCCGGGAAAGGCTGAAACTTATCCCCGGTCCGCAAGCCAGCCTCCACGTGTCCGACCTTCACCCGATGATAGTAGGCCAACAGGGCGGCGCACATCACGGTCGTAGTGTCTCCCTGAACCAGCACCCAGTCGGGCGCCACCTCATCCAGCACCGGCTCCAGCCCTCGGAACACCGCCGCGCTGAGCTCCGCCAGCGGTTGAGCCGGCCGCATGATATCCAGGTCATAGTCCGGGTGGATCTCGAACAGCCCTAAGACTTGGTCCAGCATCTCACGATGCTGGGCTGTGATGCACACGATGGACTCGACCGCGGGGGTCTGCTTCAGCCGGTTGAGGACTGGGGCCAGCTTGATTGCTTCCGGCCGAGTGCCGAAGATCGAGAGTGCCCGGAGCGGCCTAGCCATTCGCGGTGCCGAGGCCGAGTACCTTCAGCGAGAAGCCGGCCGCCCTCCAGGCCGGCACATTCCAGCGCCCGCGCAGATCAACCGCAACTCGGCCCGGCATCGCGCGTGCGAGTTGCTGGGGGTCGAGCTGGATGAACTCGGGATGGTCTACCAGCAGAACTACGGCATCCGCCCCGGCAACTGCCTCCGCCAAGGAACCGACCGTTTCGGCACCCGTCACGCCGCGCTCCGGCGCGTAGGGCTCGAAGGTGCGAACCTGCGCCCCACCCGCGAGCAGCAGCCGGACAACCTCGATCGCCGGACTCTCGCGCAAGTCATTGACCGCCGGCTTGTAAGCCAGCCCGAGGGCGGCCACTCGCTTGCCCTTCAGCTTCCCGAGGGCGGCCTCAATGATCTCGGAGGCGTGAGCGGGCTGCCCGTCGTTGACCGCCCGTGCCTGTTGAATGAGCGGAGTGAGTTCCGGGGCAGCCTCCACTAGGAACCAGGGGTCCACCACAATGCAGTGACCGCCGGCTCCCGGGCCGGGACGCAGGATCTTGACTCGGGGGTGCTGGTTGGCGAGCCGGACGGCTTCCCATACATCGACGCCGATCCGCTCGGCCAAGCGGGAGAATTCGTTGGCAAGCGCGATATTGACGTCGCGATAGGTGTTCTCCATCAGTTTGACCATCTCGGCCGTCGTGGCGTCGGTCAACAAAATGTCGCCCTTCACGAAAGTTCGATACAGTTCGCGCCCCGCTTCTGCCGATGGGCGGTCGATTCCACCAATCACCCGGGCGTTCTCGACCAGTTCCTGCAGGAGTTTTCCAGGCAACGCCCGTTCGGGCGTGTAGGCCAGCAGGAATTCGGCTCCGGCCTTGAGCCCGGACCTCTCCAGAATAGGGCCCACCGTACCCAGAGTCGTTTCGGGGGGGGAGGTGGGCTCCAACATCACCCGGGTGCCGGGGGGCC
>CAYHSI010000092.1:0-7976 GCA_964359225.1 uncultured Anaerolineaceae bacterium | reverse complement strand
GCTCCTTCTGAGATACTAAGCCCGTGATCGGCTCCCTGCTCCAGGATCGTTACCGGATCGACTCCGAGCTTGGCCGCGGCGGCATGGGCACCGTCTACCATGCTCATGACGTCGTGCTCGACCGGCATGTGGCGGTCAAGCTGCTCAGCGAGAGCGGGCTGGGCACCGAGGGCCGCGAGCGGATGCTGCGCGAAGCCCAGGCCATCGCCAAGCTCAACCACCCCAACATCGTGCAAGTGCACGACGCCGGGCAGTTGGATGGAACACCCTTCATCGTGATGGAGCTGGTCGAGGGGCAAAGCCTGCACGATCGCCCGCCCCAGGATTTCCCGGGCATCGTCCAGGTCGCCCGTCAGATCTGCGCCGCCCTCGAGCACGCCCATCAGCACGGGATCATCCACCGCGATCTCAAACCAGAAAACGTGATCCTCGGACCCGATGGATCCGCCAAGCTGATGGACTTCGGCATCGCCCGCTCGGTGGCCTCTCGCATGACGACGGAAGGCGAGATCGTCGGGACCGTCTTCTACCTGGCACCCGAGATCTCCCTCGGCCAGGACTTCGACGGCCGTGCAGATCTCTACTCGCTCGGCGTCATGCTCTACGAGCTTACAACCGGCGAACTCCCCTTCGCCCAGGGCGATCCGCTGGCGGTGATCTCGCAGCACATCCACGCCTCGGTCGTACCCCCGAGGGCCAAGAACGGCGAGGTGCCACCGCGCCTCGATGACCTGATCCTGCAACTCATGCAGAAGTCACCGGAAAACCGGCCTAAGTCGGCCGGCGAGGTCCAAAAAGCGCTTGAGCGCGGCGACCTGCTCGATCCTCAGGCGGAGGGTGTGAAGGAAATCGCAGTCATCCGCCGGATGTCCCGCGGCCGATTCGTCGGGCGCGAGCAAGAGCTGACCGATGCAATCGGGCTGTGGAATAGGGCCCTGGCGGGCGAGGGGCAGCTGCTGCTCCTCAGCGGCGAACCTGGCATCGGCAAGACCCGCCTGATCCGTGAACTCGCTACGCACGTTGAAGTCACCGGCGGTCGGTCTCTGATTGGGGAATGCGAATCGGAAGGCGGAGCTCCCTATGCGCCGTTCGCTCAGATCATTCGCAAGTCGCTTCGTCGGGGAGCTGAGAACGGCTTCGACCTCCCCGAATTCGTGATGGGCGATCTATTGGAATTGGCACCAGAGCTCAAGCCGTATTACCCCGATGTCCCGCCGAACCCCAAACTGGAGCCGGAAGCCGAACAGCGGCGCCTGTTCGAAAACATGGTGGCCTTCTGTCGGACCATCAGCGAGGACGCCCCTCTGCTGCTGGTTATTGACGACGCGCATTGGGCGGACAGCGGAACCCTCTCACTTCTGCGTTATCTGGCAGGGAGGACCCAGAATCAGCGGACGCTCTTGGCGGCAACCTACCGGGAAGTGGAGCTCGATGAGGCACGGCCTTTTCACGAGGCATTGCTCGAGCTCAATCGCAAGCGGCTGGGTACTCGCCTCAAACTCAAACGGTTCGACCAGCAACAGTCCCGCGACTTGCTCGCGGCAATCTTCGAGGAAGAGATCACAGTCGACTTCCTCGAAGGGATCTACGGAGAGACCGAGGGCAATCCCTTCTTCATCGAGGAGGTGTGCAAGGCGCTGGTCGAGAGCGGCCAGGTGTTCCATACGGAGAATGGCTGGGATCGCTTAGCCATGGAGGAGCTCGAGATCCCTCAGAGTGTGCGGGTTGCAATCCAATCGCGGGTCTCGAAGTTTCCGGAGGCGTATCAGGACACGCTCAATCTCGCCGCGGTCCTGGGCCGCGAGTTCGATTTCGACACGTTGGCCGCGGCCAGCGAGCTCGACGAAGACACCCTGATCGACGCACTGGAAGCCGCCGAGCAAGCCCAGTTGATCGTGGAGGTCAGCGGTCGCGGCGGCGCCACCTTCTCTTTTGTGCACGCCTTGATTCCCACGACACTGGCGGAGGGCGTTCGCACCTTGCGTCGACGGCGCCTGCATCGCCGCGCCGCCGAAGCGATTGAGCAGACCCGGCCGGCTGACCTTGAGGACCTGGCCCATCACTACGAGGAAGCCGGCGACGAGGAACGGGCGCGCTCCTATTACTGGCGAGCTGGCGAGCGAGCCTCTGCCGCCTATGCCAACCAAGAAGCCAAAGACCACTTTCAAGCCGCCCTGGATCTACATCCCTCCCAGAATGAACGCGCCGATTTGCTGTCTTCCATGGCGGAAGTGACCGCTCGCCTGGGTCGGCTGGAAAATGCCATCGAGAGCTGGAAGGAGGCCGCTGATCTATATCTTGCCCAAGAAAAGCAGCATCGCGTTGCCTGGTGCTACACACGCATGGCCCGCAACCGTTGGCACTCGGGAGACATGGCGGGCGCCCTCGAGCTTTGCAGGCGCGGCCTCGAGCTGACGCAGGATGCACCGGAGAGTGGCGAGCTCGCCGGCCTCATACATGAAACTGGGCGCGCCCATCATTTTCTTGGGTCCTCGGACGAAGCGCTGAAACTGTGCAGGCGGGCCCTAGAGACGGCCAGACGAGCCTCAGCCAGAAGGGTGGAGGCAGACACTCTAATTACCCTGGGAATCATTCCGAGCCTATCGACGGAAGAAGCGATCTCAGCGCTGGAGCAGGCGATTGAGATTTGTCAAAAGGACAGATTGCTCTTTGAGGAAAGCAGAGCACACAATAATCTCGGCGTCGTCCTCGATCTCAACAGAGCCGATTTCCAGCGCGGGCGAGAACATTACCTGAGAGCAGCTGAGCTCGGTCGGGAAATGGGAGATCTGAGTTCAGAACTCTTCGCGTCCAACAACGCGATGAGCAACACGATCTCGTTGGGGGATCTGCGGGAGGCGGAGAGGATGATTGCTCATGGCCGAGAACTCTATGAGCAATTGGTGGATCCGGGGGCAGCGGGCGAAAACTATCTCGCTGAGATCAACAGTTTCGAGTTTACAAAGGGGCAACTCGAACGAGCCGTACTCGGTCGCCGAGTCTTATTGCAGAAGGCCACTGAATCTGGATCTGATTTTGGATTGGCCGAACACGGGTTCTTCCTTGGCCTCATTCTCGTTGAGCTGGCCGATCACGATGAGGCCTCCGTCGTTCTCAATGAGACGATCATTCATGCCGACAAGGCTCGTTGGCTTCAAGTTTTCCCTCGATCCTTGTTGGCTATCGTTTACGCCAGGCAGGGCCTGGCTGAGCGCGCGAGGGAAGTACTCGAGCAGGCAGAGGCACTCCTCTCGGAGAGACCGCAAGCGTGGGCCGAGCTGATCCTGCGCTGGAGCCGAGCAAACGTCCTGGCGGCTGAGGGCCGGTGGGACGAAGCGTTTCACACATTTGAAGATGCAGCCGCAAGGCTTGCCGAGGGTGGCTTTCGACCCATACATGCGAGGGCTTTGCGTGATTGGTCGGAAGCTCACCTGGCGCGTGGTGAACCCACTGATACCGAGCGAGCAACGGAGCTTCTGCGGCTAGCTCTATTGGAATACGAAGAGATGGGCGCCACCGGATACGTAGAGCGGGTAGGGGCCCGCCTCGCCGAACTTGGGAATTGATCGGAAAGCGTCTATCGGCCACATCATGAGACCTTTCCTTAACGCCGGATCGCCCCATGGCGCCCACTGATCGAGTAACCATCCTTAACGACCGGTACAAGCTTGGCGAGCAGCTCGGCCGCGGCGGCATGGGGGCGGTACATCGCGCCCACGACGCGGTCCTCGACCGGGAAGTGGCCGTAAAGCTGCTGAGCGAGAGCGGCTTGGGAACCGAGGGCCGCGAGCGGATGCTGCGCGAAGCCCAGGCCATCGCCAAGCTTAACCACCCTAATATTGTCCAGGTCCACGACGCTGGGCAGCTGGACGGAACGCCCTTCATCGTCATGGAGCTGATCGAGGGGGACAGCCTACATGATCGTCCACCGCAGGATTTCGAAGGCATCGTCAGAGTCGCCCTTCAGATCTGCGCCGCGCTCGATCACGCCCACCAGCACGGGATCATCCATCGCGATCTCAAACCCGAAAACGTGATTCTCGGACCGGATGGATCCGCCAAGCTGATGGACTTCGGCCTGGCCCGCTCGGTGGCCTCTCGTATGACGACCGAAGGCGAGATCAGCGGCACTGTCTTCTACCTGGCCCCGGAGCTAGCCCTCGGCCAAGACTTCGATGGGCGGGCCGATCTGTACTCGTTGGGGGTAATGCTCTACGAGCTCACCACCGGCGAACTCCCCTTCTCCAAGGGCGATCCGCTCACGGTCATCTCACAGCACATTCATGCCAGCGCGGTCCCGCCCCGCTCCAAGAACCCCAAGATCCCGCCGCTGCTGGAACAGCTGGTGCTGCAGTTGTTGAGCAAGGATCCGGCCGACCGACCCGATTCGGCCGAGGCCCTTCGCAAGATGTTGGAGGGCGCCTCGCTACTCGATCCAAAAGCGGAGACCGATCGCGAGCTCTCGCTGGTTGCCCGGATTGTGCGGGGCAAGTTCGTCGGCCGCGCGGCAGAGCTGAAGCAGGCCAAAGCCCTCTGGGCTCAAGCAGACGCTGGTCAAGGCCAGACCCTGCTAATCAGCGGAGAACCCGGGATTGGAAAGACCCGCTTCCTGCGGGAGCTCGCCACCCATGTGGAGGTCGCCGGAGGGATAGCCCTCATAGGAGAGGCGTATGAAGAGGGCGGAGCCCCCTATGCGCCGTTCGGACAGGTGCTGCGCCGGGCGTTGCAGCGAGCTTCGCAGGATGGGCTGGAGCTTCCGCAAATCATCCTGGCCGACCTGCTGGCCCTGGCGCCCGAGCTGCTCCCCTACTATCCAGACGTTCCACCCAACCCTCCCCTCAAGCCTGAGGCGGAGCAGCAGCGGCAGTTCGAGAGCCTCGTCGCTTTCTGCTCCTCACTCACCGAGCAGACCCCCCTCTTGCTCGCCATCGACGACGCCCATTGGGCGGACAGCGGCTCGCTGGCGCTGCTGCGGCATCTGGCGCGAAGAACCCGCCGTCAGCGCCTGCTGCTGGCTGCGAGCTACCGGGAAGTCGAGCTCGACGAGGCCCGCCCGCTTCACGAAACCTTACTCGATCTCGACCGAAACCGGCTGGCAACCAGCATAAGGTTGGGCCGCTTCACTCAAGAGGAGACCCACGAGCTGCTGCATGCCATCTTCGAGGAAGCGATCACTCCCGAATTCCTCGACGCGATCTATCGTCAGACCGAGGGGAACCCATTCTTCGTCGAGGAGGTCTGCAAGGCGCTGGTCGAAGGCGGGAAGCTCTATTTCGAAAACGGCCGCTGGCACCGCCCCAGCATGGAGGAGTTGGAGATCCCGCAGAGTGTGCGGATGGCTATCCAGTCGCGGGTCACCGCACTGCCCGAGGCGACCCAGGAGGTCCTGCGGCTGGCAGCCGTCTTAGGCCGGGAGTTCGAATATGTGACGCTGGCAGAGGCAAGCGAGCTAGGCGAAGAGGCGTTGATCGATGCGCTGGAATCGGCCCAGCGGGCTCAGTTGATCGAGGAGATCAACGGAGGTGGCGATCTCAGCTTCTCCTTCGTCCACGCACTGATCCCAAGCACCGTGGCCGAGGGTGTCCGGACTCTCCGCCGGCGCCGGCTGCACCGGCGGGCGGCCGATGCCATCCAGAAGATTCGCCCGCAGAACTACGAGGCGATCGCCTACCACTTCGAGGAGGCTGGCGAGGAAGCGATCTCGTTGGAGTACTACGTCAAAGCCGGGGAGCGGGCCTCCCGAGCGTATGCCAATCCAGAAGCGGAGCGGCATTTCCTGGCGGTACTCGACCTCGTTGAGGCTGGACCGGAGCGGGCCCGGCTGCTCGGCGAGCTCGCGCTGGTCCTGTCGCGCCTGGGGAAGTTCGGGCTCGCCATTGAGAAATGGCTCGAGGGGATTGAGTTGTACCGTGCGCTCGGAGCACAGGAGTCGATGGCCCGCTACTACGCTCGGGCGAGCCGCGCCGCCTGGGAGGCTGGAGATGTCCCGCGCGGTTTGGCTCTCGGCAAGGAAGGGATGCAGGCTCTCGACGGCGCGCCGGAGAGTCAGGGTCTGGCCGACCTCTACCACGAGGCAGGCCGAGCCTATTACTTCAACGGCCTGGCCGGTGAAGCGCTCCCCATTCTTACCCGCTCCTTGGAGATGGCCGAGAAGACGGGGGCCTTGGCGGTGCAGGTCTAAGCTCTGATCTCGCTTGGCACGGCCGGCGCATCGACATCTCTTACGTCACTGCAGGAGTGTATTTGGTCGCTCGAGCAGGCTGTTGAGTTAGCCCGATCCCACGGGCTGCCAGATCAGGAGTCCCGGGCACTCAACAATCTCGCCGTCACAGAGACACACTATGTCGGGGATCTGTCCCGAACCCGTGAACACATGCAGCGGGCGCAAGAGCTGGCTCGCTCGACCGGGTCGGTCGGAATTGCGCTGTTCTACGGGAGCGCCGCCTGCTTCTACTCCCTACTCCAGGGGGATCTGACGTGGGCGAGCGAACGACTCTCTACCCTGGGAGAGGCGCAGCGAGAACTTCCCACCGCGATCACATCCGGCCTCAACGTTCAGGCCTCACAAGGTATGCTGCTCCGGCAGGCCGGCCGGCTGGAGGAAGGCCTGGAGCACCTGCGCCAACTAAACCAAGCAGGTCGAGAGGCCGGGGAGTACAACACGATCTACACCACTGCGGTTTACTTTGCAGATGCAGCTCTGGAATTGGGAGACCACTATGAGGAGGCGCTGGGCATGCTGGATCAGCTGCGCCACGGGCATCAGTTTGGCGGCCCGGTCTGGCCCCTCGCCCAGGTTGCCCGTCTCCACGCCGCTCGAGGCGCTCTCGCCCAGGCGAAGGCCGTTCTGCAGGAAGCTCGCGACAAAGCGGGCGAGCAATCGTTCGGCTTGAGTCCCCTTTGGCTCGGCCTAGCCGAAGCGCAGCTGGCCCGGGCCGAAGGGATGCCAGAGCAGGCCTTCGCCGCTTACCAGCGGTGCGTCGAGGCCGCCGGAAAGGCCGGCATGCGGTGGCACCGGGCATGGGTCAAGCGAGATTGGGCAGAGGCGCTGATCACGGAGGGTAAGGGTCAGGCCTCCCAAAAGGCTCGCGAGCTGCTCGAAGAGGCGCGGACAGAATTCGAATCCTGCGGCGCGCCGATCTACGCAGCGCGGATCGAGGCCCGGCTGAAGGAACTCGGGCAATCCGTGAGCTGACCTACGAGCCTAACCCACGCCTGCTACTCAAGGCGAAATGAGCCTCCACCAAGACCACCGCCGAGACCACCACAACTGACAGCAGCAGAACGATGCCCTTTCCGGTCACAGGTGTATTGCCCAGGAACGGGACGTTATGCCCCGGCCCAAGCGCGAACACCAGCCCGGCCAGCGCAGTCGCCAACGCAGCTCGCCCGCTTCCTCCGATCCACCAACCGGCCAGCGCGCCTACCCCCGCTGCCGTCAGCAGCAACTGGAACACAAAAATCGCAACCGCCCGCCCCGTGCTCACCGTGAGCTGGGCATTCTCGCCCATCGCGGTGAACATCGGCGGGCGCAATTGGGCCAGGATCACTGCGGGGGCGAGGCAGGCTCCGATCACGGCGATCAGCACTACCGCGGACCACGGCCGCGGCGGCAGGCCGGGAAGCAATTCGGAGTAAGCCCATCCCACCGCCAGCCCGCCGCCGGCCGCGATCAGGGCGCCCACCGGCAAGATGAACCAGATCGGCCGGATCCAGAAGTGATGAATCACCAGGAAAGCCAACAGCCCTGCGAGCCCAGAGAAGACACCGGCGATCAGCGCGGAGCTCATTTCATTCGCCTTCAATTAGAGATCGCGCTCAACCCCTCAACCGCAATCCGACGGCCAGCGCCGCCAGCAGCCCGAAGACCAGGTTGGACCAGATGGCGATTTCTCCCAGCGGTTTTGCGCTTGGCATGATGGGCCGGAAGGCGATCAGCGAAGCGCCGCCGTACAGACCCACCAGGGCGGCGATCA
>CAYHSI010000091.1:0-7983 GCA_964359225.1 uncultured Anaerolineaceae bacterium | reverse complement strand
TAGCGAACAAAACCCGGCTCGCTGGCCTGCAGCGGTATGCGCAGGGCCTGCAAGCCGCGAGTCAACTCGTGGACCCCACTCGCAACCAGGGCTCCGTCGGCGAACACTCGCACCTCAGCCGAGGTGCCGGCACTCGCCTCGATGTTGAGCACCAGATCAAACCGTTCGCCCTGGCGTAAGTGGTCGGGCGCCTCGATATCGGTGAGGGCGATCTCAACCGATGGCCGAGTTTCGAAAGGTACCGCCACGAGTTCGACGTTCAGAGCCTCGGCGAAGCCTGCAGCCTGATCGGCCTGCTCGTCATTGACGACTCCATCGGACAGAATGACCATTCGACGTCCCGCGTCGGATGGAAAGAGCGCCAGGCCGAGCCGGATGGCCTCGGCTAGATCGGTCTGGGTTGGGTCGGGGACTGACTCGATCCTGGTCAAGGCTCGGCTGGAGGACATGGCCCGTTCGACCAATGCCTCCCCGCCGAAGACCACGATCGCGGCCCGATCCGCGGGGCCCATCGCACCCAGCGCGGTTCGGATGAACCCCTGCGCGTCGGATTTGGCCTCAACCGGCATCGAGTCGGAGTGGTCCAACAGGAAAACCACAGCAAGATCGTGAACCGGTTGCCTGATCTCCAGGCCGGCGAGCGATACGATTACCAGTAACACCAACAGCAGGCGTAGGCCAAGCGCGACCGTGTCGCGGCGCCGCCCGGAACCCGGGGCGGGCGACCCCATGACAGCGATCATGGGCAGGAGCAGCAGGAGCAGTAGCGCCAGTGACTGGGTTAAACGCACCGGGGGTCCTTCAGCCTTCGCGAGCTGGGCGCGGGCCGGCTGCCCTCCGCCAGCTCTTGAGCAGGGATCTGACGTTCGGAATTAGCTGCCCGCGGTGGTCCGCCCACCATTCGACAATTAGAATCAGGAGCGCAAAACCGGCCAGCCACGGCCACAACTCCCACTCGCCCGACTCGGCGGCTGCCGCCGCCAAGACCCGTCCTGATCCAATGTTGAGACTCTCGGCTGGTCGAATCGCCGATTCGCCGGGTTGGAACAGATTGACCGCAAATGGCTCAGAGGTTTGCGCGGTCGGCGACGAAAACAGCGCCTGATACAGCCCCAGCTCACTCGTTTCGCTGAACACGAAACCGGACTGCGATGGGGCGATCGGGATAACCCGGCCGGTTGGCGAGGTCACACTCACCTGGGTAACCTCCGACGAGGGACGCATCACGAGCGGTTCGCCGGGCCGCAGGTTCGCATCCTCGAAGGCCAGCGGAGGAGCGAGGAAGTTGACCAGGTTGGCGAACAGGATAGGAAAGGCGATCTGAAGCGGCAGGTCGGAATCGTGCAGGTCAAAGGCCAGGATCGCCAGGCGCCGGTTCACATCCTCGGCGGTGACGACCAGTGGCACTTGATCGGTTTCGACCAACAACTGACTTCCGCTTGGCGGCTCAATTCGCCGGGCGGTAGACACATGCACCCCCTGCCACTCGACAAAGCGGGTCAGCGGATGCGGCTGTACTCGGACCGGAGCAGAGACCGCAGTCTGCTCAAAGACCCCGAAGAGCGGATTCTCGGGCGGATTGATCAGCAGCAGATTTCCCGCGGGGGTGGCCTCCGGCCACAGGCCATCGATTACGTACAAATCGAATGGGTCAACAGGTATGCGCAGCTCCCCGTCTTCAGTGGGAACGGCGCGGAAGGGCGCCAGGTCTTCCATGGCCAGCAGCGCCTTCTCAACGAACAGGTTGTAGCGCAGTGGTTCGGTCGAGTAGGGAAACAATAGTGCCCTGCGCTGGCGGGCGGGTCGATGGACGGCGTAGGCGGAATCGTCCAGTGCCAGGTCGTCTAGCGGAGCGTCTCCGGTGCCCTCCAGCCGGGCCTCAAATACGCGGCTGTCGGAAGGCAAGTCATCCCAGACTACTCCCCGGCTTTCTCCGCCAGCCAGTTCGATCCGATCCGAACGAGCTAGCCGCGAGTCAATGTACAGCGAGAGGACCATCTCCCGGCGAGCCGATCCGTAGTTATCAAGTTGAAGGAAGAGCTCCGCCGCCGTGGTGGTAGCTCGGCTGGCCATGGCCGAAATCGCCAGGTTGTCATCGCCCTGCCCAATCGGCAGGTAGCGAATCTCGGAGGGGAAGGACGGGAACGCCTGATCCGCTAACCCGCCGTCGGAGACGATCACCGTCACAACCTCTCCGGGTTCCCGCGCAACCGCTGCAGCAGCCAAGCCAAGCGCGGAGGACCAGCTGCCGCCACCATTACCGGGCCGGGCCCGATCCAGTGCAGCCCGTACTTCGGCCTTGTCGGAGGCGCCCGACGCCAGCACCTCTGGCTGTTCACCGACCAGGATCAAGGTCAGCCTGGTGCCAGGCGCCATGGCCGCGATCAGGTCCTTGACCGCCTGCCGCGCGGCTTCAAAACGAGTTGGGCTGACGTCGGTGGCATTCATGGATGCCGAAGCATCCAATAAGATGTATACGGTGTCTGCGGCCAGTCCCGGCACTGGGATCACCGGCCGGGCGATCGCCAATACCAGGCTGGCGAGGATCAAGAGCTGAAGTAGCAACAGCAAATTGCGCCGCAGCTTTTGCCACGGCGTATTTGCCTGCCGATCGCGCATCGCCTTCGCCCACAGCAGGGTGGAGGGAACTCGGATCTCAGGGCGACGAATCTTCAGCATGTAGAGCAGCAGGATGGGGACGGCCAGCAATCCGAAAAGCAACCCGATCGGTTGAATGAAGCTCATGGATTGAAGTTGGGTTTCACGCAGGCGGGCGATCGCTGCCGATGGACCGGTCCGGTCACCGAAGAACGCCGGCGCGCCTCAATTCGATCAGGACGGCGGTCTCCCAGGGCACCCGGGTGTCGAGCGGCAAGAAGCTGACCCCCCGCCGGTGACATTCGGCTTGAAGAGCCGAGCGCCAAGCCCGTAACTGATCCTGGTACAGATTTCGCACTCCGCCGGTCAGGGAGACCTCTTGGGCGCTGCCGGTCTCGCTGTCGATCAGTCGTAGGTCACCGGCCAGGGCGGGCTGCAGCTCATCTTCGGAGAGCACGTGCAGCACGACGACCTCATGGCCACGGCCCTGTAGCTCGTGCAAAACGGAATTACTGCCCTCGGCCAGATATAGATCGGAAATCAAGATGGCCAGTCCGGGACGCCTCGGGAGGCGCACGAAAGCACGCACGGCCTCCAGCAAGTCAAGTGCGCCGCCTGCGACCCGGGATTCAAGGAAGTTCAACAAAGGTAAGAAGTGGTGGTTACCGCGTGCTGGTCCGTAATTCGAGTGGTCCCCATCGGCCCCGAGCAGTGTGAGGGCGACCTGGTCACCGGCCGACAGAGCGACCTGGCTGAGTGCTGCAGCCAGTCGCAGGGCGTAGCGGAGTTTGTTGGCCTCGCCGGAACCCCAATCCATGGAACGGGAGGCGTCCACCAGCAGGTGGAGCGACAGGTCCTCTTCCTCGTGGTGCAGCTTCACGTACGGTCGATCCAGGCGGGCGAATAGGTTCCAATCCAGCCGGCGAAGATCATCCCCCGGCGTGTAGTTGCGGTAATCGGCAAACTCAATGCTGGCGCCGTATCGGGTAGATCTGCGCTGACCTTTGAAGGCCCCCGGACGGACCTGGTTGGCGACCAGCCGGAGTTGGGCGAGCTTCCGGCGCGTGGCTTCGTCGAAGATCACGCCTGCGGGACCTTCTGGCCCTCTTGCGGTACATGTTCAAGCAGTTCGGAGACCAAGTCGTCGGGCGTGATGCCTTCCGCCATGCCGTCGAAATTGAACAACAGGCGGTGGCGCAGCGCGGCCGGAGCGACGGACTGCACATCTTCGAAGGCGACGTTCTGTCGCCCTGAGAGCAGCGCCCGTACTTTGCCGCCAAGAATCAAGGCCTGGCCGCCGCGGGGAGAGGCGCCGTAGCGCACGAAGCGGGAGACCCGCGGCGGCGCGAGCTCGCTGTCGGGATGCGAGGCCACCACCAGGCGGGCGATGTAGTCTCGAACATGGGAAGCGATCGGGACAGCCCGCGCCAGGGCCTGCATCGCCAGCATTGTCTTGCCATCTATGACCTGGTGGACCGTGGGGAGCTCCTGGCCGGTCGTGCGCTCCAGGATCAGATCCAACTCGTCGGTGGTCGGATAGCGGACATCGACCTTGAAGAAAAAGCGATCTATTTGGGCCTCGGGAAGCGGGTAGGTGCCCTCCATCTCAATTGGATTCTGGGTGGCCAGCACGAAGAAAGGCAGCTCGAGCGGATGGGTGACTTCCGCGACGGTGACTGAGGCTTCCTGCATTGCCTGAAGCAGTGCCGATTGGGTTTTCGGAGTGGCGCGGTTGATCTCATCAGCCAGGATCAAGTTGGCGAATACGGGTCCGGGCCGGAATCGGAAACTCCGCTGGCCGTCCTGGTCGACTAGGATTTCGGTGCCGGTGATGTCAGCCGGCATCAGATCCGGAGTGAATTGGATACGGGAGAACTTAAGTCTCAGCACCTGGCCCAGAGTGTGGATCAGCATGGTCTTCCCCAGGCCCGGCACGCCCTCCAACAATACGTGGCCGCTGGCCAGCAATGCGATCAGCACGTGCCGCACGACCTGCCGCTGTCCGACGATGACTTTGCCGACCTCCTGCTCAATCCGATTGGCATACTCTTGAAACAGATCGGGTGTGATCGATTCAGTCATAGCTCTCCTCGCAGGGGGTGGGCGGTCTAATCCTGGCTGGGACGGCTCGCTGAGCGGCTCATGGTGCAAGGGAACTAAAGTAATCGCGAACGAGGGCTTCGAAGTAGGTGGGCGGCCGCAGGTTATTGATGGCGCGGCGGGCGTAGGCTTCGTACTGGTGATACACCTGCAAGAAGGGCACTTGGGTGTCGCCCGCACCGATGGGCTGACTGGCTGCTCCAAGGATCAGCTCGCCCGGGTCGCCGCTTCCCGGCAGCGTCACAAGTTGGCCGCCATCGGCGCCCAAAAGGGTTGGAGGCTGGACCGGCTGATACGGCAACTCGCCGCCGTCCCCCGGCAGATTGTCCTGAGAGATCGGTTGCGGTCCGGCCTCGGCGCTCGAAGCTGCCTGGGACTGAAAATCGCCTTGGCCGGCACCGCCGGCCGCTTGTCCCTGGGCCTGCCCGCTTTCCCCGCCCTCCGCTCCGATGGCTTGGCCCTGGCCGACCTGCCCGTCGCCTTGGCCCTGCCAGGCCCCGGCCGCTGATTGCAGCGAATCTTGGCTGGACTGCATCAGTCGCTCCTGCGCCGCGGCGATTTCGTTTGCGGCCTGGGCTGCCAACTCGGCCTGCAGGATCTGTTGCCCCGCCTCTGCCAGCGACCGAGCTCCCTCGGCCAGAGCCGCTTCCGCCCGCGCTGGATCTCCCTGGCGCAGGGCGGAGGCGGCGGAACGAAGCGATTCGGCCAGCTGAGGGTTAGCCCACTCCACGGTCTCGGCGGCGGTTTCGAGCTCACCCGCTTGAGCCAGGGCCTCATCTTGGGTCGCAGTCCGCAGCTCCATTTGGTCGAGCGCCTCCGCGGCGGCTTGAAAATCCCCCCGCTGCAGGTGGCGTCCAAACTCCGCCAGCCCCTGATCCGGGCCCTGGGCGAGGCGCTCGCCCGCCTCCCGGAGCCGTGCGCCTACATCAATCTCTGAGCTGTCCGCCAGCGAGCGCAGCTCGTTCTCGCCACCCGCCAACTCCGCCAAGGCCTGTTCAACTGAGCTCGTTCGGTCGAATTGAGTTTCCAGGTTCTGCAACGTCTGCAGCAAGTCGGACCTGCGTTCGGGCTCTAGTCGCTCGGCGCCCGCTATCTGCTGCTGAAGCGCTTCGATCCGCGCGGTTTCGGCTGCGACGTTCCGCTTGAACGCCGCTTGCCGGACGGCCGTATCGAATGCCTCTCTTCCATACTTTAGTGGCGCGAGCGCCACCAGGATCATGAGTGCCGCCAGGGCCAGGTCACGAGGAGAGACCCGCAGCCGACGGCCAGCCCGGAAGTTCACTTGCTGGCAGACCTGAAGGGTGTCGTTGAGCTGCCACAGCGCCATCTCGCCAGCGCCGGGCCAACCGGCGGCAGCCAACTCAACGGCCGTACTTATGCGTTCGCGTAGCCCAAACCGGCGGTCGAAGAGCCGCGCCGACCGATGCAGCGAGCGCGGCCACAGCAAACCCAATAGCGCGGCCACTGAGGCGCCGATAGTGAAGAGGTATGCCTGCAGGCGGAGATAGCCCTCGGGGAGCAGCACCTGCCGCTGAATCCCGATGAGCGAGGCCGCCAGTCCTAGCCCCAGCGCGCCGGCAGCTCCGCGCATTCCCCAGCGGGCGGCTTGTGCGAGACTGAGCCAGCGCCTCCACCGACGATGGAGGCGGTCGAGCCGTGCGTAGCCGGCGCTCAAATCCGCACGGTTCATGTGGTTATCGTTCAGGACGACTGACGATGCGGATGCTAAGCCTGATCAGGACCAGGCTCAGCAGCAAGTAACCAACGACGTAACCAATCCAAGGGGAAATCACCGGGATGTCCGGCGGGTTGGGGAATTGTGCGCTGCTTGGCAGCGAAATCGAGAAATACCATGGCGACTGCTCCTGGAGCAAGATCGCTTCTGAGGCGATGGCAGTTGAGATCGGGTTTGTGCTCACCAGCAGCCACCCCAGCATGATCAATCCAGCCCCGGTGATCGGTCCCATGTCGGTAGCGCCGCCATATCCGTACAACAGGTACTCGGTAAGCGGGGCCAGCAGGCTGAACAACATCAGCAACAGTAGCGGGAATCCGGCCACCGCGAATATGCTGACCGAGTACGCCAGCACCGTTGAAATCAGGGTGCGCCGCAGCCGGCTTGAGAGAAAGATGCCGATGGCGCTGAACGCTACCGCCGTCGTGAGCAACATAAGCATGGCGATCACGACTTCCTCCGCCGTTACCCCGCCCAACAGGAAGGCCAGGCTCTGGATTGGAAAGGCGGCCACCAGCAACAACATTAGGAACGAGAGCGCGGCAAGCAGTTTACCGGTGACCAGTTGGCGCGCCGTGAGCAACGTGGTGCGCAGAATGTCGTAGGTCTGGTGCTCCCGCTCTGCCGTGATCGCCCCAGCAGTGAGGCCGGGAGCGACGAACCCAATGATTATCAGCTGGACGAAGACCGCGATTCCGAACATAGATTTTCCCAGGAGACGCCGGCTCGTTAGATCGAAGCCGGGAACCATCGAGAAACTGGAGAGCGGGAGGAAGGCCAGACTCACCGCCCCTCCGAGCAGCAGCAAGTAGACAGTCAGAATGGCAAAAGCCCGGCCGCCGCGCATGCGGCCCCGGAGCTCCTTCAGCACCACCGGATTCCGGCCCAAAACCGAATTCATCCGAGTCGCAATCCCATGAATGTTCAAGTCACGAGTCCTTTGGTCATGTGCATGAACACTTCCTCGAGGTCGTGCCCGGTCTCGCTGAAGTTGACCAATTGGAATCCGCGCTGGGTGAGGGCGGTAATCAGATCGCTCACGGATTGATCGGTGCCAGTGAACTTCAGCTCGATCCGAATCCGATTCAGGTTCTTGCTGTCCTCCGCGATCCTTGCCTCGGAGACCGACTCCATGCTTTGAAGGTATGCCAGCACTTCCTCGGCTCGCGAGCTGATCGTGATTTCTACTCTCCGAGTGCCGGCCATTTGTTTGCGCAGATCATCCAGCGTGCCTACCGCCACCATCTGACCGGCCTCGATAATGCAGATGCTGGTGCAGATCTCCGCCACATCGCTAAGGATTTGAGTCGAGAAGAAGATCGTCTTTCCCATCCGGGAGAGTTCCACCAACAGCTCGCGGATTTCGACCCGGGCCCGCGGGTCCAAACCGGAGGCGGGTTCGTCTAGGATCAACACCTGAGGATCGTGGATCAGGGTCCGAGCGAGGCTGAGCCGCTGCTTCATGCCACGTGACAGCTCGTCAGCCATGTCCTCGCGCCGATGACCCAGCTCAACCAGCTGCAGCAAGTCGTCGATCAGCGGTCCCCGTT
>CAYHSI010000090.1:0-7993 GCA_964359225.1 uncultured Anaerolineaceae bacterium | reverse complement strand
CTCATAACCCAAAGGCCGCAGGTTCGAATCCTGCCCCCGCTACCTGAATTAACCTGGGGCCGCCCTAAATGGGCGGCCCCTCTGTATTCCTGCCGATCACGGCACTAGAATGGGATTCGCATGCTGGAGCTGAGCGGACAGGATTTGACGATCGAGCAGGTTGTGGCCGTCGCCAGGAAGGGCGCGCCGGTCGGAAGCCTGCCCGCAGGCGTGCTGGACCGAGTCCGGGCCAGCCGGACCTGGGTGGAAGATGCGATTCAGCGCGACGCGGGTCCGGTCTATGGCGTGACGACCGGATTTGGTCCGCTTGCGCAAGTTCGTATCGCCCCCGAGCAGGCCCGCCGGCTCTCTCGCAACCTGATCCTGTCTTCTGTGGTGGGGGTCGGGCCGCCGCTGCCCGCAGACATCGTGCGTGCCATGCTGCTGATCCGGGTGAACACGTTCGCCAACGGTCTCTCGGGAGTGCGGCCGGTGTTGGCGGAGACCCTGATTCGGATGCTGAACTCCGGTGTGACCCCCCATGTCCCGGCCAAGGGATCGCTCGGGGCCAGTGGCGACCTCGCACCGCTGGCGCATATCGCCGTCGTGCTCTCCAAGGATCCCGATCCGCGAGCAGAAGAGTATAGCGGCCGCGCCTGGTTTGGCGACGAGCTGATGAGCGGGGCGGAGGCGATGAAACGGGCCGGGATCGAACGAGTCGAGCTGGAGGCGAAAGAGGGGCTGGGCCTGACCAACGGGACCAACCTCATGGCCGCGGCTGCCGCGCTGGGCGTGTATGACGCAGAAAACCTGCTCCGTCACGCCGAGATCGCGGCCGCCCTCAGCTTCGAGGCGCTGCTAGGGACCAGCTCCGCTCTCGACGACCGGCTCCATCAAGCGAACCGCCAGCCCGGCCAGATCGCGACCGCCGCGAATCTTCGGCGCCTGCTTGAAGGAAGCCGGCTCGTCGACGCACGCCCAGACCGGGTCCAAGATGCCTACAGCCTGCGCTGCACTCCCCAAGTGGTCGGGCCGGTCCGAGACGTCCTGTCATTTCTTCGGGAACGGGTAACCGGCGCGCTGAACGCCGCCACGGACAATCCGCTCTTCTTCGGAGAGTCGGGGGCGATCTCGGGAGGAAATTTCCATGGCCAAGGCTTGTCGATGTGGCTGGACATGCTGGGCGTGGCGGCCGCTCAACTGGGGACGATTTCAGAACGCAGGTCGTTTCGAATGACGACCCCGGAACTCAGCGAAGGACTCCCCTCGATGTTGGTCCTCAATCCCGGCCTGGACAGCGGGCTGATGATGCCGCAATACACCGCGGCGGCCCTGGTCTCGGACAATAAGACCTTGGCTCATCCCGATTCGGTCGATTCTATTCCTTCTAGCGCCAACCAGGAGGACCACGTCAGCATGGGGGCCAACGCGGCGCGGCATGCGCTGGAGATTCTCGAGAACGTGCGGCTGGTTCTGGCCGTCGAGCTGCTGACCGCCGCCCAGGCGATCGACTTGCGCCCGGAGGGACCCTCCCGGCTTGGCCGCGGCACGGCGGCCGCTTACCGGCGCCTGCGGCAGGCAGTCACATTTCTAGATCACGACCGGCCGCTCAGTCCGGACATCGAGGCATTGGCCGGGCTGATCAGTTCGGAGCAGTTGGTTCAGGCGGTCGAATCAGTCCGTTGAAAGAGGCTAGGACCCAATGAGCACTGAAAAGGGGGTCGGAGCCCGACCGGTTCGGTCCCCGCGGGGCACCGAAATCTCATGCAAGGGTTGGCAGCAAGAGGCCGCCCTGCGGATGTTGATGAACAGTCTCGACCCGGAAGTGGCGGAGCGGCCCGACGATCTCATCGTGTATGGCGGACGCGGCCAGGCCGCCCGCAGCTGGGAGGCCTTTGAGGCGATCGTGCAATCGTTGCGCTCACTCGAAGGCGACGAAACCCTGCTGGTTCAGTCCGGGAAACCGGTAGCTGTGTTCCGAACCCACCCGGACGCGCCGCGGGTCCTGCTGGCCAACTCCAACTTGGTTCCCCATTGGGCGACTCAGGCCCACTTCGAAGAGCTGGCGGCGAAGGGCCTGACAATGTACGGCCAGATGACCGCCGGCAGCTGGATCTACATCGGTACCCAGGGCATTTTGCAAGGAACCTATGAGACGCTAGGTTCTCTCGCCGCACAGCACGGCTGGGAGAGCCTACGGGGCAAGTTGGTTCTCACCGCAGGGCTGGGCGGTATGGGAGGCGCTCAACCGCTGGCCATTACGATGAACCAGGGCGTGGGCCTGATCGTCGAGGTGGACCCAGACCGGGCGCGGCGGCGGCTCGCGAGCGGCTACCTCGACCAGGTCGTCGATACGCTAGAAGAAGCGATGACCGTGCTTGAGGAGGCCCGGGAGGCGGGCGAGCCGAAATCGGTTGGACTGATCGCCAACGCGGCCGACATCTTCGCCGAGCTCGTGATTCGGGGGGTCACGCCGGATGTGGTGACGGACCAGACCCCGGCCCACGACCCGCTTTCGTACGTCCCGCACGGGATGAGTTTAGAGGCAGCTAACCGGTTGAGGATTACGGATCCGACGGCCTACACGCGCGCAAGCGCCCAATCGATGGCCCGCCAGGTCGAGGCGATGCTGGCCTTTCAGGCCCGCGGCGCAGTGGTGTTCGATTACGGCAATAATCTGCGCCAACGGGCCTTCGATGCCGGCGTCCAGAATGCCTTTGATTATCCCGGGTTCGTGCCTGCCTACATTCGGCCGCTCTTCTGCCAGGGCAAAGGGCCGTTTCGCTGGGTGGCCCTCTCCGGCGATCCGCAGGACATCTACAGAACCGACCAGGCGATCATGGAGCTCTTTCCCTTGGACGAGCATCTCCACCGCTGGCTGCGGCTGGCACGCGAAAAGGTGAAGTTCCAGGGGCTCCCCGCCCGGATCTGCTGGCTGGGTTATGGCGAGCGGGCCGCGGCCGGGCTGAGATTCAATGGGATGGTCGCCAGCGGGGAGCTAGCGGCACCGATCGTAATCGGCCGTGATCACCTCGATGGGGGCTCAGTGGCCAGTCCCAATCGAGAAACCGAGCGGATGCGGGACGGCAGCGATGCGATCTCCGATTGGCCGCTGCTCAACGCCATGCTGAACGCGGTGGCCGGGGCGACCTGGGTTTCATTCCACCACGGGGGTGGGGTCGGGATCGGCTTTTCCCAACACGCCGGGCAGGTCGTCGTGGCGGACGGCACCCCGGAGGCGGGCCGCCGACTCGAGCGGGTCCTCACAACCGATCCGGGCCTGGCGATTGTGCGCCACGCCGACGCCGGTTATCCCGAGGCAATCGAGGCCGCCCGCCGGAATGGGATCCAGATGCCGATGCTGGGTAACGGTTGAGGGTGGCGGAACTCTGGCCCAGGTTATGGTCGAGCGAAAACTGCCGTGAAATAACCGCCGAACGGACTGCTCGGTTCGTGTACGTATCCGATGCCGACATCGCTGAAGTCCTCACTGAGAATATTGGCCCGGTGAGCGGGGCCGGCCATCCACCACTCGAGCGCTAGCTGCGGCGCGCTGGAGGAGGTGTCGCTGGTGGCGAAGATGTTCTCGCCGACCTGCGCCCACTCATAGCCCTGCCCGGTCACTCGCTCGCCGACGCTCGATCCATCCGAACCCGTATGTGAGAAGAAGCCATTGCAGGCCATATCGGCGCTATGGCTCCGTGCCGCAGTCTGCAGTTGGCTGTCGAGGGAATAGGCGGGCAGCCCCGCGGCTTTCCTCTCATCGTTTATCAGGCCAAGCATCGTGTTCTCGAAGGCCGAGCTCTCACTTGGGCTGCAGTCCGGGAAGCGTACCTCTGTTGGCGGAGGCGAAGCAGTGAAAGTCGATGTTGGCGACTGAGTACCGAACGGAGTCTTCGATGGTGTAGGGGTTTGGCTGGGCACAGGCGTGCGGGAAGGTGTCAAAGTCACCGTTGGGGTGCTCGAGGGGAGCGGAGTTTCGGTCGGGGTCCTGCTTACGGTGGCGGTGGCAGTCGGGCTCGGAGTTACGCTTGGAAACGGAGAGGGGAGACCAAGCGTCGCCTCTGGGTTCGAGCCGTCTGCGTTTCCTGCCGTGGTCGTCGCACTCGGGGCGGTGGGAGATGGGACGATGGACGCCGCAATTTCGCCCAGCAGTCCCATCTCGTTTAGCGGAAAGCTAATACCGACTCGTGGCCCAAATACCGCTGCAGCAAGGGTTAGACCAGCCGCGAAGGCGAGAAAGGCGAGCCCCAAGAAGGCATTCGACAGCAGCCCCGCCCAGCGCTGCGACTGTCTTCGGGCAGCTTCCTTCTTCTTGGCAGCCTGTCGCAGCCTGCGAAACTCATCCACTGGATACGAGTGCTTGCTCCTCTCTGCGCGGCTTGCCGTTCGAGCATCTGCGCTGGCAAGAACCACCAACCATAGTCCGTTTGTCCCGGAACCGCTAATTTGACTGGCGCGGATCAGCAGGGCTTGTCAAGGCTCGCTCCGGATCCACCGCTGATCGCTCTGGGCGGCCTTCAACCGTGGGATTCTTGTTGCCCGGGGTGCCGGAATCGCATGGATCTGGCGCGGGCGACAGCTTCGCCCAGCCGCATCCGATGTCTAGGTCCGGCCGATTGAAGCGGTTCAGCTGAGGGACCGGGGCAGGCTACCTATCTGGCCAGGTCGATCGCCGGAGGAAGCGAGTAAGCCTGGCTCTGGCTGTAGTCAATGTTCACCTGGGCGGTCCCGGTGATCTTGACCGTGTTGCAGATGATCTGAGTGCTGAGCAGGCCGATGTTGTCCCCGGTTCCGTTGATCGTGCAGTCCGCGCTGGCCGCGAAGACCGTGCCGGTGTAGGTTGTGCCGGTGTTGCCAGTCAGCTTCACCGGGTTGCTGTTGCTGGGGTCCACATACACCAGCATCCCCTTCCAGTCGTTATCCGACGGGTCCACCAGCACTCCACTGTTGGCTTCGGCGGCGAGTGCGATGAGCGAATTCCCGCCTAGATCGAATCCGCCATCCTGCATGTAAATCATCACTCCGGACCCGCTGAGGCTGCCGCCATTGCCGGTGAATCCGTTGTTGCCATAGATGCAGTACATTCCGGGATTCATGGTGACGCTGGCGCCGGCTTTGACGCTGATGCTTTCATAACGACCTGGATTCAGGGTAACCGGCGACCCGGCATTGATGATCTCCTTGCCATAGTCCGGCAGAGCCGAGCAGTCGGGAGTCGGGATTGGACGAAGATTGTCCTGCGGCGCTCCTTCCACCACCGGCAGCGGGCTTACCGAGCCGCTGCCGCCGAGGTCGAAGCCCCCCACCACCTGGATATTCTCCGGTGTCGGGCCGACCGTGATCGCGCCGCTCCCGTCCTGCACGCCGGACTGACAACTCACACTGTCGGCGTTCGAATTGGAAAACACGCTGCCGCCGGTGATGGTGGTGTTGCCGGTCCCGGAGAACCACAGCCCCTTGCACTCGGTCTTTGTCGCTCCATACAGGGCGTAGCCGGGAAGGATGTTCTGAGGCGGCCACACCCGGGAGACGGCCTCGACGGTGGTCCGCAGCCCACCCTTGAAGACCAAGTGGGCGAAAGACGTTTCCACCTCTGTCCTGATGACGACCCGAATGTATTCCGGATGCCCGGCAAAGTCTCCCGCCCGCGGTGGGTTGGTCACTTCAACCGTCCAGCGCGGGCCGGTTCCGAGGGTGCAGTCCATACCAGTGGGATTGCACGGTCCCCAGGAGGTTTCGTATCCATTGCTGGTCGTACGATTCAGCGCAGCGGTATGCAGATTCTGTGACTGTGTCTTGGCCAGCGCCGCGGCCAGGGCGCCGGAGTCGGCCGCGTTTTGTGCCCGGCGTCGCTCGGAGTACAGCATGCCTCCGTCAATGGCAAGGGCGGTGAATCCGATCAATCCACCCAATACCAGAACCAGAATTACAAAGACCTGGCCAGATTCTGAGCGCAGCTTGCTTTTCATTGATCGATCCTTTCTTAACCCCTCAGCACGAGGGCTGAAGGATTGTGTCTTTCGCTTCGGCGACCAAGGGGAGCACATTTCCGCTGATGAACGGAGCCGCCAGGACGAAGTCCATCACCAGCGTCACTTTGATTTCATTGCCGGCACAGGCCGCACCGGCAATGCTCACTTGGATCTGGGCGTCGGTGAATTTTGAGAAATCCACCGGCCACCCTGAGGTCTCCCGGACGCGGACTCGGATGCCAGCCGTGTCCGGCGGAGCAAGGGACCCGTATAGCGCGCCCTCTTGTGCCGCGTCACGCAATGACAAGAACGAGAAATAGGCGCGCCCCAGGTCCAGTGTTCCAGCCATCAGGATCAAGATGAATGTGAGGCCCAGCGCGAATTCGACCAGGCTCTGGCCTCGCTCGACCGTCGACCGCGGGCTGACCGTGTGCCTCATTTGATGTACACGTCTCTCAATACGGTGCGGGCAGTTTCCGACGCTATGGGAATGGCGGGCAGCCTGACGATCGGCACCAGCGGCTTAAAGACGTCGGTAACCTTGACGCTGATCTTAGCCCCCAGTGAAACCTGTATCGGGTCGGTCGTTTTGCCGACCTGACAGTACACCACCGGAGCGGTCCCGCCGGGGCCGTCAACGTCGTAGGTGATCACGATGGTGGGATCGACGAACACGGTCACCCGCTGGGCCGTCTCCCGAATTCCTAGGCAGTCCTGGTAGTGGGGAGTTCCGGCCGGGGTTTCCCCCACCGAAGCCGCATAGCGTGCCGCGTCGCGGCTGGCGGTCGAGACCGACGAGATAGCGACCATCAGACGGCCGAACTCGATAATTCCCAGGACGAGCAACAGCAGGACCGGCAAGATGAGCGCAAACTCCACCAAGCCTTGGCCTTCTTGGTCTGTAGCCATCTCTGAGATTGGGTTGCCGCTCTCTTCATACATTCACATCCACCTTGAGCGCCCCGCAGCCCGAGTTTCCACTGTTGTCTTGCTGGCAATCGACCGCCGACCGTTGTCCAGTTGCAGCGAATGCCCGGTAAAACAAGAAAACCGTGCAGCAGCGCCATCGAGGGGTGCCACACGGTCCACTTTGTGTTCAGCTACCGTTCTTTCGGTGGCTCGCTTTGGCAGCTGGCAGTCCTGGCTGATCGATCAGCTGTAGACCCTGTAGCTTTGTGTCGCCATCTTTCGACGGCTTTACCCCTTACCGCGAGTTCAAAGGTTGTTAGTTTATTGGCTCAATACGCTGCAGTCGGTCGCTCCTTGCTGTTTAGGATCGGGATCCGTTCTATATGGTTAACCGTAAACAGTGCGTACCTGTTACATCATTCTAGAGCGCGCAACTGCCGGTTCACCTTTCGAAGCCCTTACAAATCAGCTCTCTGCCCGCTGATCCGGCGAAGACGAAGGCGGCGCGAGGTTCCCGAGGAGCCTCAAGGTCCGGGCCCAAAAGGGCAATTGGGAGAGCTCACGTGGCGAACAACAGGATCCCCATGGAGGCCATGGCCACAATGCCTGAGACGGCGTACCCAATTGCTGCGGCTCGATGACGCGATCGGTTGTGCTGGTTCACCGAGTCCAGATAGCGATTGAAGTCCCGCGCGAATTCGAGGCTGGCTTCGCTGAGCCCCGCTTCCGGCCCCTGGTCCTGCGCCTCGGGATCGCGGTTACGGATCTCAAAGTGACGGATATCTTGGCTCGACTGACGCCAGTGCACATAGGCGAAATACAGGAAAAAGGCCGAGAAGAACAGCCAGACTGGGTATAGGGCCGACATCATTCACCCTCCCTCAAGGCAGTTTCCGAATCATAGGGCCCAGCTTACAGCAAGTTCGCTGGGCGAGCAATCGGCCTCTATTCTCACTTGTTTCCCCCCGCTCAGAGGCGCTTGGGCGCCCAGCCTCGAACCTGAACTGCGGAGCCAGTAGGCTTGGTCGAGGAATGCGGCTGATATAATCGCCCCCGCAGCCTGACCCTCCTGCGAACGTGGCGAGGTAGCTCAAAGGCAGAGCAGGGGATTCATAAGCCCTTGGTTGGGA